>NZ_UBIZ01000222.1:0-25114 GCF_900465275.1 Parafrankia sp. Ea1.12
GTGCATGGGGGTACGGGGGGCGGGTGGTGCGGGTGGTGCGGGTGTGGTGGATTGGGGCGCGGTGTCTGCTCGTCGTCATGTGGCGGACGGCGAACTGTCGGTGGGGTGGCCTACCGTCAGGGAGGTGAGCGTGGACATCCCTGCTGGCCAGGCCAGCGAGAAGATCACTGAGGCTGCGATCCGCCGGGTTCCCAAGGTCCTGCTGCACGATCATCTTGATGGTGGCCTGCGGCCCGCGACCATCGTCGAGCTGGCTGACGCCACCGGGTACACCAGGCTGCCGACGACCGATGTCGACAAGCTCGGTACCTGGTTCCGTGGAGGTGCGCACACCGGGTCGCTCGTGCGGTACCTGGAGACGTTCAGCCACACGGTGGGCGTCATGCAGACGCCTGAGGCCGTGGCCCGGGTGGCCCGCGAGTGCGCCGAGGATCTGGCCGCCGACGGGGTCGTCTACGCGGAGGTCCGGTTCGCCCCGGAACTCCACGTCGAGCAGGGCATGTCGCTCGACGAGGTGGTCGAGGCCGCGTTGGACGGCTTCCGTGCCGGCTCGGCGGGAACCGGCCTGCATGTGCGCGCGCTGGTGACCGCCATGCGCCACCAGGCCCGCTCGCTGGAGATCGCGGAGCTGGCCGTCCGGTGGCGGGAGGCCGGGGTGGTCGGGTTCGACATCGCGGGGGCGGAGGCGGGCAACCCGCCGACCCGCCACCTGGACGCGTTCCAGTACATCCAGCGGGCGAACGGGCACTTCACGATCCACGCGGGTGAGGCGTTCGGGCTGCCGTCGATCTGGGAGGCGCTGCAGTGGTGCAACGCCGACCGGCTGGGGCACGGCGTGCGCATCGTCGACGACATCACGGTCGACCCGGACGGAAACGCCACCCTCGGGGATCTGGCCGACTACGTGCGCGATGTCCGTGTCCCGCTGGAGATGTGCCCGTCGTCGAACGTGCACACCGGGGCGGCGCCGAGCATCGAGCGCCATCCGATCGGTCTGCTGCGCAGGCTGCACTTCCGGGTCACGGTGAACACCGACAACCGGCTGATGAGCGGGGTGACGCTGTCCAGCGAGTTCGCGACCCTGGTCGAGACGTTCGGCTACGGCTGGTCCGACATCCGCTGGCTGACCGTGAACGCGATGAAGTCCGCCTTCCTCCCATTCGACCAGCGTCTCGCGCTGATCAACGAGGTCATCAAGCCCGGCTTCGAGGGGCTCGTCCCGTGACCGGGTTGTCCGACCTGGCAGCCGGGGTGGACGGGCGGTCGCGGTGTCCCTGGGGGCTGTCGACGCCGCTGTACGTCGAGTACCACGACACCGAGTGGGGCCGGCCCGTTCGGGACACTGTCGGCCTGTTCGAGCGGATGACGCTGGAGGCGTTCCAGTCCGGGCTGTCGTGGCTGACGATCCTGCGCAAGCGTCCGGCGTTCCGGGCGGCGTTCGCGGGGTTCGATCCGGCCGCCGTCGCCGCGTTCGGCGCGGGCACGGTCGAGGCACTTCTCCTGGACGCCGGCATCGTCCGCAACCGGCGCAAGATCGAGGCGACGATCGCGAACGCCCGCGCGGTGCTCGCCCTGACCGAGCCGCTGGAGGAGTTGGTCTGGTCGTTCGCGCCGCCGCCCCGCCCGGCCCCGGCCCGGCTCGCAGACGTCCCGGCGGTGACCGCCGAGTCCAAGGCGCTGGCGAAGGCGCTGCGGGGGCACGGCTTCGTCTTCGTCGGCCCGACCACCGCGTATGCGCTCATGCAGGCGTGCGGGCTGGTGAACGACCACCTCGCCGGCTGCGCGGCGCGGGACGCGGCCGGCGAGCCCGCCGCCCAGCCTGCCGGGCTGACCGTGCCTGCGGGCTGACCGCATCCCCGGCGGCCCGCCGGGGTCAGGTCATCCAGCTGCGGGGGCCGAAGGTCTGGACGGAGCGGGCGGCGACCCGTGAGGCCTCGCCGAGGGCTCCGACCAGCTCGTCGGTCGCGAGCGCGCCGTGGGCCATCATCCAGGCGAAGGCGCCGTGGAAGACGTCACCGGCGCCCAGGGTGTCTCGGGCGGCCACCACCGGGGGCAGCACGTGGCCGCGCCGTTCCGCCGTGGCCCAGCGGATGGGCCCGGGGCCGTCCGTGACGGCGACGAAGAACGGCCCGTAGCGCAGCAGCAGGCCGAGGATGTCCGCGCCGGGGTCGAAGCCCGGGGGGCGGAACGCGGTCGAGCAGATCACGACGTCGACGAACGGCAGGATCTGCTCGGTGCCGGGCTTCCAGCTTCCGCCGTCGAGGAGGACCGGCGGGCCTGAGCCGCGCAGCGTGCGGAGCAGGCCGATGGCGGCGTCGACCTGGTGGCCGTCGAGCACGACCACGTCGGCGTCGGCGACCGCGGCCGCGGCGGAGGTGTTCGCGGTGCACCAGGGGACCATGCCGTGCGTCGAGGTCACCGCACGCTCGCCGGTCTGCGAGGTCACCATGACCGCTGACATCGGGAGGGCGTAGGACATCGCCGACTGGCCGGCCAGGTGGCCGGCGGCCGCCGTGTTCGGCCCGGTCTGGACGGCACCGGCCAGGCCGGCCATCCCGCCGAGGACGCCGGCTCCACCGAGCCCGGCCCCGCCGGCCACCCCGTGGCCGCCGATCCCGCCGTGGCCGCTGATTCCGCCGTGACCGCCGATCGCACCGTGACCGCCAGGCCCACCGTGGCCACCGCCGGGTCCGTTGCCGTGCCCACCGTGCCCGCCGCCGTGGGCGCCGCCGACCGGGCCGTGCACGTGGCCGGCCGGCTTGACCGCCCCGGCGGGGCTGTGGGCCGCGCCGCCGGGCAGGCCGGGCCCGCCCCGGCCGCGTACGTGCGGGTATCCGGTGAGCGGTCCCGCCGGGCCGTAGCCGGAGCGGGTGCCGCCGGAGCGCAGTCCGGTGGGCGGGCCGTGCTGGCCGGCGGGACCGGCCACTCCCTGCGCGGCGAGGGCTCCGTAGGGACCGGCTGCACCGTCGCCGGACTGCTCCGGCACCAGCTCGATGTGTCGGACCCCGTAGCGCGCGAGATCCGCGTGCACGAGCGCCGCGGCCGGGGACGTGCCGATGGCGCTCACGAGGCAGGCCCGCCCGCCGAGGTAGGCGAACGTCACCGCGGCGTTCGTCGCAGGCCCGCCCGCATTCATGGCGAAATCCCGCGCCACACACTTCTCGTCGGCACCTGGAAGCCGATCCACGAGGTAGACCGAATCAAGCGTCGTCAGGCCGACGAAGACGCCTTTCATGGGCCCATTATCCGGCCTGGGCCGGAGTGACAGGCCTGTTCAGGCGGGGGTGTCGAAGCCGGCGAACAGGTCGCGCGGCCGCAGGACACGGGCCGCCTCAGTGATGGAACCGGACAAGGAGGGATAGATCGAGAAGGTGTGCGCGATCTGGTCGACGGTCAGACCGTTCTCCACCGCGAGTGAAATTGAGAGGATCAGTTCACTTGCACGCGGAGCAACGATGACGCCACCCAGGACGCTGCCACTTCCGGGCCGGCAGAACAACTTCACGAAGCCATCCGCTATCCCCATCATCTTCGCTCGAGGATTGCGCATCAGTGGCACTGTGGTGACCTCGGCGGCGATCGCGCCGGAGTCCTTCATCCGCTGGGTCACCCCGACGGTGGCGATCTCGGGCTCGGTGAAGATGTTCGACGACACGGTGCCCAGGCGCAGCGGGGTCACCGCCTCGCCGAGGGCGTGCCACATCGCGATCCGGCCCTGCATCGCGGCGACGGACGCCAGCGGGAGCACGCCGGTGCAGTCGCCGGCCGCGTACACGCCGGGAACCGACGTCCGGGACATGCGGTCGACGACGACGTGGCCGCCGGAGCCGAGCCGGACGCCGACCTCGGTGAGACCGAGGCCCTTCGTCCGCGGCACCGAACCCACCGCCATCAGTGCGTGGCTGCCCGTCACCGTCCGGCCGTCGGTGAGCTCGACGAGGACGCCGTCACCGATCCGGCGCGCCGCGGCGGCCCGGGAGCGGTTGAGCACCTCGATGCCGCGGCGGACGAAGACGTCCTCGATCACCCGGGCCGCGTCCGGGTCCTCGCCGGGCAGCACCCGCTCGCGTGAGGAGACAAGTGTCACCTCGGCGCCGAGCGCCCGGTAGGCGCTGGCGAACTCGGCGCCGGTGACGCCGGAACCGACCACGACCAGGTGCTCGGGGATCTCCTTGAGGTCGTACAGGTGGCGCCAGGTGAGGATGCGTTCGCCGTCCGGCTCGCAGCCGGAGATCTCCCGCGGCGACGCCCCGGTGGCGACCAGGACGATGTCGCCGACGAACGTCTCGCCGTCGGACGTCTCGACCGCGTGCGGGCCGACCAGGCGTCCGGTGCCGTGCACCACCTCGACCCGCTCCCGCTCCAGGCGGCGCTCGATGTCGGCGGACTGGGCCCGGGCCAGCGCCCGCACCCGTTCGTTGACCTGCTCGGGGTCGACCGTGACCACGTCCGGTGGAGTGAGGTGGGGCAGGCCGGTCAGCTCCCAGCTGCCGACCTCGGCCGAGGGGTCGCCATGTGGGCGCACCCCCAGCGCCGGCGCCATCGCGAAGTTCGTCATCGTCTCCGATGTCGCGATGAGGGTCTTCGACGGCACGCAGTCGGTCAGGACGCACGCCCCGCCGATGCCGTCTGAGTCGATCACGGTCACGGTCGCGCCGAGGGACGCGGCGACCAGGGCCGCCTCGTAGCCGCCGGGTCCGCCGCCAAGGATGACGATGCGCGTCACGTGGGATCCTCCAGAGCTCGTCGTACCTCCCTAGTTTGCCCCTCTTCCGACGTCCCTCTCGTCCCGGTGCGGCGGCCTCCGTAGTATCTTCCACCGACGTCGGACGCCCCCCGTGACGTCGGTCCATCCCCGTGACGCCGGTGGCCGCACCCGGCGTGGAAGCCACCCCCGCGCTCTCGCACCGGGCGGGGGAGATCGGAAGAGACCCCGACGATGACGAAGTACGCCGCCTACGCGAGCAACCTCGATCCGGCGCACATGAAGCAGCGCACGCCGCACTCCCCGGTGATCGGCACCGGGTGGATCAGGGGCTGGCGCCTGACCTTCGGCGGTGAGAACGTCGGCTGGGACGGAGCGCTGGCGACCATCGTCGAGGCGCCCGGCGCCCACGTGTACGTCCTGCTGTACGACCTCGACCGCTACGACCTGGAGCGGCTCGACATCTGGGAGGGCGCCGACACCGGCCTCTACACCCGCATCCGGGTGCGGGTCTCGACCCTGGACGGCGAGAGCCTGGCCTGGACGTACGTGCTGAACACCTACGAGGGCGGGCTGCCGTCGCGCAACTACCTCGACATGATCGCGGACGCGGCGGAGAAGGCCGGCGCCCCCTCCGAGTACGTCACCGAGCTCCGTGGACGTCCGATCGCCTGATCCGGGCCTGCCCGGCCTGCCAGCACCGGACGACCTGGCCTAGGCCAGGTCGTCCGGGCCCACCGGGTCGGCCGAGCGGTCGAGCAGCTCACAGGCGGCGGCGGAGAGGAACCTCACACCGACGCCGACCGCGCGCTCGTCGACGTCGAAACTGCCCTGGTGCAGGTCGTAGGTGGGGCCGCCCGGTGTCCGGGTGCCCAGCCGGGCCAGGCCGCCGGGCACGTGGGTGAGATACCAGCCGAAATCCTCGCCGCCCAGCGACTGGGCGACCGAGGTGGCCGCCCCGTGCCCGAACACCGCGTCGACCACCGCGCCGAACGCGTCGACGACGTCCGCGTGGTTGACCACCGGCGGGACGCCGCGCACGTAGTCGACGGCGATCTGCGCCCCGTACGGGGCGACGAGCTGTTCGGCGAGGTGTTCGACCAGCTCCGGCGCCGCCTCCCAGGTCTCCCGGGACAGCGTGCGGATCGTCCCGCGCAGCTTGCCGGTGCGCGGGATGGCGTTCGTGACGGTGCCCGACTGGATCTGGCCCCAGACCAGCGAGAGCGCGGAGCGCGGGTCGACCCGCCGGGACAGCGCGGCCGGCAGGTCCACGGCCAGTCGGGCGAGGGCGTACACCAGGTCGACGGTGTTCTGCGGCCGTGAGGTGTGCCCGCCCGGCCCGGCCAGGGTGATCTCCACCGCGTCGGCGGCCGAGGTGATCGGGCCGGAGCGCAGCCCGATGGTGCCCACGTCGAGGGCGGGGTCGCAGTGCACGGTGATCGCCGAGGTCACCGGCTTGAGCACGCCGGCGTCGATCACGTCGAGCGCGCCGCCGGGCATGGTCTCCTCCGCCGGCTGGAAGAGCAGCCGCACGGTACCCGGCAACGGGTGCGTCCGGGCGTGCTCGGCGAGCGCCAGACCGGCGCCGAGGGCCACAGTGGTGTGCACGTCGTGCCCGCAGGCGTGGGCGACGCCCGGCACCGTCGACCGGTACGGGACGTCCTTGACGTCGGCGAGTGGCAGCGCGTCCATGTCGGCGCGCAGCATCACCACCGGGCCGCCCGAGTCGACCCCCGCGCCGATGTCGCACCACAGGCCGGGCACGTCGGGGAGCCGCTGCGGGCTCAGGCCGGCGGCCAGCAGCCGTTCCTCCAGGACGCGCGCCGTGCGATGCTCCTGGCGGCCCAGCTCGGGATGGGCGTGCAGGTCACGCCGCAGCGCGATCAGCTCGTCCTCGTGCTCCGCGAGCCAGGCCACCGTGATCGGCATGCCCGCCGCGGCGGTCCTGTGTGTCATGTCCGCTGTCATCTACCGGGCCGGGCCCTCCGCTGTCGCTCCGGCAGGCCGGCTACCCGTGGGTGACCGGTCGCCCCGCGTTCATCTCCGCAAGCAGCGTATCGACCACAGCGGTGAGGTCTCCGCCGGCCCGCCGCGCGGCAAGTTCCTGTCGGGTGTAGCTCGCCCCGGCGGTGAGGATCCGGTCGACGTTGGTGAGCTCGGTTTCACAGCCGAGCCGGCGGGCGACGGGGAGGAGATCCTCGACGAGGTCGGTGATGTCGGTGCGGACCGGGCGCACGGTGCCGCGGTCGTCCACCATGATCTCCGCGTCGAGCCCGTAGCGGGCGGCCCGCCACTTGTTCTCCTGCACCACCCAGCGTTGCGGGGCCGGAAGCCGGTACCCGCGGTCGAGCTGGGTGTTCATCCGGTCGACGATGCACTGCGCGAGCGCGGCGACCGCCCCGACCTCGAGCAGCGTCGGCAGGCCGTCGCAGATGCGCAGCTCGACGGTGCCGAAGTTGGGGTGGGGGCGGATGTCCCACCACACCTCGCGGATCGTCTCGATGGTGCCGGCCGTCACCAGGGTCTCCATGAACCCCTCGAACGCCGCCCAGTCGTGCAGCGGGTAGGGCAGGCCGGCGGTCGGCAGGCTCTCGAACACCCGTGAGCGCGACGACGCGAGCCCCGTGTGCGAGCCGAGCCAGTAGGGCGAGGACGCCGAGAGCGCCAGGAAGTGCGGGACGTAGGACATCAGCGCGTTCACGATGGGCATCGCCTTCTCCGGCGAGCGCACGCCCACGTGGACGTGCACCCCGAAGATGAGCAGCCGCCGGGCCAGCCACTGCATCCGGCCGACCAGGCGGTCGTAGCGGTCGTCCGCGGTGATCTTCTGGGTGGAGTACTCGCTGATCGGGTGGGTGCCGGAGCACATCAGACCGATGCCGCGCCGCTCGGCCAGATCCCGCAGCACCTCGACCGTGCCGAGCAGGTCGGCGGTGGCCTCGGGCACGGTCTGGCACACCCCGGTGATCACTTCGATGGTCGACTCGAAGAGCTCGTGCTTGGCCTTGGCGGCGCCCTCCTCGCCGACCTTGGCCCGCAGGTCCTCGAGGATCTCGGTCGCGCCGCCACGCAGGTGCCGGCTCTGCAGGTCGACGAGTTCCAGCTCCCACTCGATCCCAAGGCTCGAACTCGGCGACGACGAGAAGGGAATGTGCACCGCGGCTCCTCCGGGTGAGCGGGCCCCGCCAGCGGGCGGGCCCGGAACTCGGGCAGCGAGCTCTCCGGGCTGGTTACCCAGATCGCGCGGCCGTACCCCCCGAAGGGACGAAGGCACACCCCTTACGGGTCGTTGGCCACGCGCGCCTCAGTGTCCGGATTTGCTCCGACTGAGAGTTATCTTAGTTTGACTTTTCGTGGCGGCGAGTAGTTCCGCGTGACTGACCGGGATCTCTCCGCCGCGCCGGGGACAGGGGAACCCGGCCGCTGTCAGGATGCCGGGCGGGCGGGCGCGGCGGGAACGGTGGGCGCCGCCGGACCGGGCACGGCGGGGGCGACCACGCGGATACCGAGCTCGCGGAGCTGCCGCTCGTCGATCGTCGTGGGAGCGCCGGTCAGCGGGTCGAGCCCGGACTGGGTCTTCGGGAAGGCGATGACCTCACGGATGTTGTCCTCACCCGCGAGGATGGCGACAAGCCGGTCGATACCGAACGCGAATCCACCGTGCGGCGGGGCGCCGTACCCGAACGGGGTGAGGAAGAACCCGAACCGGGCCTTCGCCTCCTCCGGCGAGATGCCCAGCAGCCCGAAGACGCGCTGCTGCAGCTCGCTCTCGTGGATCCGGATCGACCCCGAGCCCAGCTCCCACCCGTTGAGCACCAGGTCGTAGGCCAGGCTGCGCACCGCCAGCGGCTCGGACTCCATCTTCTCGACGTCGTCGGGATGCGGCCGGGTGAACGGGTGGTGCCCCGGCTTCGGCCGCCCGGTGGCCGCGTCCACGCCGACGAACAGGGGGAAGTCGACCACCCAGGCGAAACGCAGCTCGCCCGCGCCGGCGGGCGGACGCCCGAGGTCGTTGCGCAGCTGGCCGAGCACCTCGCAGGTGGTCTCCCACTCGTCCGCGACGAGCAGCAGCAGGTCGCCCTCCTCGGCCGCGGTCGCCGTGACGATCCCGGTGAGCTCCGCGGGGGAGAGGAACTTCGCGACCGGTGACTCCAGCCCCCCGGCGGCGGCGACGCGCATCCACACCAGGCCCTTCGCGCCCAGCTTCTTGGCGCGGTCGGTGAGGGTGTCGAGCGCCTTGCGGTTGTGCGTGGCCGACCCGCCCGGCACCCGGATGCCCTTGACCGCCGGGGCGCCGGCGAACGCCTTGAAGCCGCTGTCGGCGAAGATCGCGGTGAGCTCGACGAGCTCCATCCCGAACCGCAGGTCGGGCTTGTCGACCCCGAACCGGTTCATCGCGTCATGCCAGGTCAGCCGCTCGATCTCGGGCACGGCGCGCCCGGAGCCCGCCGCGGCCGCGGCGGCGGCCGAGAGCACCGCCGCGGAGACCACATCGAGGATGTCGTCGACGCCGACGAAGCTCATCTCCAGGTCGAGCTGGGTGAACTCGTACTGCCGGTCGGCGCGCAGGTCCTCGTCGCGCAGGCAGCGCGCGAGCTGGAAGTAGCGGTCCATCCCGCCGACCATCAGCAGCTGCTTGAAAAGCTGCGGCGACTGCGGCAGCGCGTAGAAGCTGCCCGGGAACTGCCGGGACGGGACGACGAACTCGCGTGCGCCCTCCGGCGTCGACGGCATCAGCAGCGGCGTCTCCACCTCGACGAACCCACGGTCGGCGAACGCGGTGCGCAGCGCGCCGAGGACCGCCGAGCGGGTGCGCAGGTTACGCTGCATCCGGTCGCGGCGCAGGTCGAGGTACCGGTAGGTGAGCCGGGTGCTCTCCTCGACGGAGTCGGCCCGGTCGTCGAGCGGGAACGGCGGCGGCGCGGCGACCGAGAGCACCTCGACGGCGCAGTCCGTCAGTTCGACCTCGCCGGTGGCCAGGGCCGGGTTCGCGGTGCCCTCCGGGCGGGCGGTGACGGTGCCGGTGATCCGCAGGACGTACTCGGAACGAGCGTCGACCGAGCCGTCGACGACGCACTGGAGCAGGCCCGAGTGGTCGCGCAGGTCGACGAACATCAGCGACTGGCCGTGCTGGCGGCGGTGCGCGACCCACCCGCAGACCGTCACCCGCTGGCCGGCGTTGCCGAGCCCCAGATCACCGCACAGGTGGGTACGCATCGCGGTGCTGTGCGTTCCGGGCGTGCTGGCGGCTGTCGACATGGTCATCCGTCCTGTGTCACCACTTGCTGATGTCACCGCTAGTGCTGATGTCACCAATAGCTGATTTGACTGATGCGACTGATCGGGAGCCGCGTCACGTCGCTGTCGACCCTATCGGACGGCCCTGCCGATGATCGCCGCGTGGGCCGTGGTGGCGGCCGTGGTGGCGGCGCTCAGGTCTGGCGGGGGGTGGGCTCGGCCGGGCGCAGGGCCCTGATGAGGCGTGCCGCCTCAGACCGCATGCGGTTCGGCAGCCGCAGGATCTGTCGTCCGCCGGGGGTCTTCAGCTCGACCACGATCACCTCGCCGTGCCGCAGGCCGCGGGAGGCGGAGACGTCCCGCCGGTCGTAGGAGACGTCGAACCAGTCGCCCTCCCGCGGGAAGGGCGCGACCACCAGCAGCCGCCGCGTGGTCAGCATGATCCAGCGGGACGTGCCGAGGCGATGCCCGACGAAGCGCTCGGCCTTCGCGGTGACTCGCCCGCCACCGGCCGGGTCCGTCATCCGACCGCGCAGCACGACCTCGATGAGCTCTCCGTCCTCAAGCGGCACCCGCGGGGGCTTCCGGACGGAGGGGACGAGGGACACCTCACCAGTGTGCTCCCGAAACGCCAGGCGGGGCCGGGCCGGGGCCACGCGGGAGTGGTATGCCGACGAGTCGTACAGTCGCCTGGTGGCGGACAGCGACATCATCAGCGCCGCCGACGCCGTGGCGTCGGCGGCCTGCCTGGCCGAGCGCACCGGAGCCGACCGGCACGACGTCGCGATCGTCCTCGGGTCCGGCTGGCGGCCCGCGGCGGACGTCCTGGCCGGTCTCGGCACCGACGTCGTGGACGTCGACTTCGCCGACCTGGGCGGCTTCCCCGCCACGGATGTTCCCGGGCACGCGCCCACGGCCCGTTCCATCCTGCTCGGCGGGCGGCGGCTGCTGGTCTTCCTCGGCCGGGTGCACGCCTACGAGGGCCACGACCTCTCCCGGGTCGTGCACACCGTCCGCACCGCGCACGCCGCCGGCGCGGGCACCGTCGTCCTGACGAACGCGGCCGGTGGGCTGCGTTCCGACCTGCACGTGGGCCAACCGGTGCTGGTCGCCGACCACCTCAACCTGACCGGCCGCTCGCCGCTGGTCGGCCCGCTGTTCACCGACCTCACCGACGCCTACTCGCCCCGGTTGCGCGCGCTCGCCCGCACCGTGGAGCCGAGCCTGGTCGAAGGGATCTACGCGGCGCTGCCCGGCCCGCACTTCGAGACACCGGCCGAGATCCGCATGCTGCGCGGGCTCGGTGCCGACCTCGTCGGCATGTCGACGGTGCACGAGACGATCGCCGCCCGGGCGCTCGGCATCGACGTGCTCGCGCTCTCGCTGGTCACGAACCTGGCCGCCGGGATGACCGGCGCGCCACTGGACCACACCGAGGTCCTCGCCGCCGGCGCCGCGGCGGCCGGCCGGATGGGCTCGATGCTCGCCGAGGTCATCACCGCGCTTTGACGAGCCCTGTGAGCGCCGCCTCGTGATGACTGCTCTGTGACGACCGGGGAGGGCGCCGTGACGGCGGAGGTCGGCCGGCTGCCCGAGCCGTTGGCGTCGCGGGTCGCGTCCTGGCTGGCGGCAGACCCCGACCCCGGCGACCGGGCGGAGCTCGCCGGGCTGGTGGCCGCGGGTGACGTCCGCGCCCTCACCGAGCGTTTCGTCGGACCGCTGGCCTTCGGCACCGCCGGGCTGCGCGGGCCGCTGCGGGCCGGGCCGGCCGGGATGAACACCGCCGTGGTGCGGCGGACCACCGCCGGTCTCGGATCCTGGCTGCAACGCCGCGTGACCGGTCCGCCGGTGGTGGTGATCGGCTACGACGCGCGCCGGCGCAGCGACCACTTCGCCCTGGACGCCGCCCGGGTCCTGGCCGGGCAGGGCGCCCGGGCGCTGCTCCTCCCGGGGCCGACGCCGACGCCGGTGCTGGCGTTCGCAGTCCGTCACCTGAGCGCGGTGGCTGGGATCATGATCACGGCGAGTCACAATCCGGCGTCCGACAACGGCTACAAGGTCTACCTCGGCGGTCCCGTGGGTGAGGCGGGGCGGGGCGCCCAGCTCGTCGCCCCGGCCGACACCGAGATCGAGGACGAGATCGCCGCGGTCGGCCCGGCCGCTGCGATCCCGCTCGCCGACGGCTGGACCCGCCTCGACGCCTCGATCGTCACCGCGTACGTCGAGGGCGCGGTGCGCGCGGTCGACACCGCCCCGCCGGTGGACGGGCCGCCGCTCCGGATCGCCTACACGCCGCTGCACGGCGTCGGCGCGGACGTCCTGGAGGCGGTGTTCACCCGGGCCGGCCTGCCCGTGCCGGTGACGGTCGTCGACCAGCGGGAGCCCGATCCCGACTTCCCGACGGCGCCGTTCCCGAATCCGGAGGAGCCCGGAGTGCTCGACGCCGTGCTCGCCCTGGGGGAGCGCGTCGGCGCCGACCTGGTGCTCGCGAACGACCCGGACGCGGACCGGTGCGCCGCGGCCGTCGGCGGCCGGGTGCTGACCGGGGACGAGATCGGGCTGCTGCTCGCCGACCACGTGCTGCGGGCGCGGCCCGGACCGGTCGCGACGACCGTGGTCAGCTCCTCGGCCCTGGTGGAGCTCGCCCGCGACCACGGCGTGCCCTGCACCCGGACCCTGACCGGCTTCAAGTGGATCATGCGTGCCGATCCCGGCCTCGTGTTCGGCTACGAGGAGGCCCTCGGCTACGCCGTGGCCCCCGACCTGGTGCGGGACAAGGACGGCATCACCGCCGCGCTGGCCCTCGCGCGGGCCGCGCAGCGCGAGAAACGCGCCGGGCGCACCCTGCTGGACGTCCTCGACGACCTGCACCGCCGCATCGGCGTGTTCGCCACCGGCCAGGTGTCCGTCCGCCTCGACGATCTCGCGGCCGTCGCCGCGGCGATGCGCCGGCTGCGGACGTCCCCGCCCGACCGCGTCGCCGGCCGTCCCGTGACCGCCGTCCGGGACCTGCTCACCGGCGCGGTGGACGGTCCTGACGGGCTCGCCGGCCTGCCGCCCGCGGACGTCCTGCTCCTCGAACTGGACGGCGGAGCCCGGGTCGTCGCCCGCCCCAGCGGCACCGAGCCCAAGCTCAAGATCTATCTGCAGGCCGTCACGGACCGCGAAACCGTGGCGGCGATCGGCCCGGCCGCCGCGCGCCGCCACGCCCGGACCGAGCTGGACGCGCTGCGCGACGGTGCCGCCGCCCTGATGGGAGTCCCCGGGCCTGCGGGCTGCCCGTGACCCGTGGTGGCCGCGTCGTCGAGCGCGCGGCGTGCGCGGAAGCACCGGCGTCCCCGGAGACGGTCGGAAACGATGGATATTCACGCAGGCCAGGCCTTGTGCGCTCTGCCCGAGTAACTGCGGCGGTCGAGTGACAGCCAGGACTCTCTGAGCCGCCACACATCACCGGGTGGTGGGACCTGGCATGCATGGTCCCGTGCCCGGCTCCGGGCTAGACGGCGCCGTAGATCCGGTCGCCGGCGTCGCCGAGCCCCGGAACGATGTAGGCGGTGTCGTTCAGCTTCTCGTCCACCACGGCGGTGACCACGCTGACGTCCAGGCCGCTGCCCTCCAGCGCGGCGACCCCCTCGGGTGCGGCGACGACGGAGACCACGACGATGCCGGTGGCGCCCCGGGAGTTGAGCAGCCGCAGCGCGTGCAGCGCGGAGCCGCCGGTCGCCAGCATCGGGTCGAGCAGGAACACCGGCCGCCCCGCCAGGTCCGCCGGCACCGACTCGAGGTAGACCCGGGGCTCGAAGGTCGTCTCGTCGCGGGAGAGGCCGATGAACGCCGACCGCGCGTCCGGCATCAGGGTGAGCGCGGCCGGCAGCATGCCGAGACCGGCCCGCAGCACGGGCACGACCACCGGCTCGGCCGCGAGCACCACCCCGGCGGTGGTCGCCAGCGGCGTCGTCACCGAGACGGGCATCGTCGGCAGCTCGCGGGTCGCCTCGTAGACGAGCATCGTCGACAGGTCGTGCAGGGCGGCGCGGAAGGCGGCGCGTGCCGTGCGCTCGTCCCGCAGGACGGTGAGCGCGGTCGCTGCCAGCGGATGATCGACGACCTGAACCTGCACGGTTGGCTCCTACCGGGACACTCGAGAACCCACACTGCGCATGGGCGATGATGCAAGGTATGACAACGGCTCCCGCCGGACCCGACCGTCCCGCGCCGGGCGCCGACTCCGACGCCGCCGGGCGTCGGGTCGCGCCCCGCCGCGCCGAGCTCGCGCGCATGATCGACCACACCCTGCTGCGCCCCGAGGCGACCGGCGAGGAGATCGTCAACCTCTGCGCGGACGCGGCGAAACTCGGCGTCGGCACCGTCTGCGTCGCCCCGACCCACGTCTTCCTCGCCGCCGCCAGCGCCCGCCAGGACGGCAAGGACGCCGATCCGTCGTTCGCGGTCGCCTCGGTCGTCGGCTTCCCGCACGGGACACACCTCACGGTGATCAAGGCCGAGGAGGCCCGGCGCGCGGTGGCCGACGGCGCGACCGAGATCGACATGGTCGTCGACATCGCGAACATCATGGACGAGAACTGGCGCGCCATCGAGACCGAGATCACCGAGGTGCGACTGTCCGTCCCGCCGCACGTGATCCTCAAGGTGATCCTCGAGACGGCCCTGCTCCCGGACGAGAGCATCACGGCGGCCTGCCGGGCCGCGGAGGACGGCGGCGCCGAGTTCGTGAAGACCTCGACCGGCTTCAGCCCGGCCGGCGGCGCCTCGCTGCGCGCGGTGCGGGCGATGGTCGCCGCGGTCGGCGGCCGGCTGGGCGTCAAGGCCTCCGGCGGCATCCGCACCGCGGAGCAGGCCCTGGCCTTCGTCGACGCCGGCGCCACCCGCCTGGGCCTCTCCGCGACCAAGGACATCCTCGCCGACGTCCCGGCCTGACCCCGCCGTCGGCCCGGGGCTCGGCGGCGCTCGCTCGGCGCCCGCCCGGGGCGGGGCTCGTCCGGAGCTAGGAGCTAGTCCTCGGAGACGGTGAAGACGGGCGGGAAGCCGTGTTGCTCCAGGCGGCGGTTGCGGAAGAAGCCGCTGGTGGCGAAGCCGAGGCCGATCCCCGAGAGCAGGAGGAACACGACGAGGGTGAGCCGCACGCTCACCTGGCCGGGCAGCAGCGCGAACACGATCGCGAACGGCACCATGAGCAGGAACGGGCGCAGCGCCTGGCGGACCCGCCAGCCCGGGCCGGTCAGGTCGTTCGAGATCCAGTCGTTGTAGCGGGGCGGGAGCGTCCCGCCGATCAGGTAGTGCAGCCGCCCCGCCAGCGGGGGAGTCTCCCGGTCGCGGGGCGGGGAGACCGCCCCGGCGCCGGCGGGCTCCGGCTCCGGGCCGCCGGGCCGGGCCTGGGCCGCGTCCCCGGCGGGTGGGGTCTCGGTTGCGGGGTGCTCTCCCTGGCCGTCCATCAGGCGCTCCGGAGGGGGCTGGTGCTTTCAGGTGTCAGGGGGGTCGGGTACGGACCACAGCCCTGATAGTGCGGCACTGGCATACTTGGATCATGGTTCGGTGGGTGATGGTGGGCGCGGGTGGAGTCTATGACCTCGGGTACCACGTCGTGGGGTGCTCGAAGTACCGCCGTCGCGTGCTTGCCGGGTCGGTCATCACGTTGGACGTCATGCCCGACCATGTGTACCTGTCCGTCAGGGCTCACTCGAAGCACTCCCTATCGTATGTCGCCAACCAGCTCAAGGGTTTCTCCTCGTATGTGCTGCGTGCGGGGTTCGGGCACCTGCGGTCCGGGCTTCCCATCCTGTGGTCACGGTCGTATGTCGTGGCCGCTGTCGGTGTGGTGTCCGTGGACACGGTCCGTCGATATGTCGACACCCGGTACGAGTGGCCGTGGGGCACGGAGTACGCCTGGTGAGGCGGGCTTTCAAGTTCCTGCTCCGCCCGACCGCCCGGCAGGCCGCGGCGCTGAGTGTGATGCTTGGCGACCATCGGGCGCCGTACAACGCCGCGTTGCAGGAACGCCGCGACGCCTGGCGTCACCCGTCGAAGACCATGATCCGCTACGGTGACCAGTCCGCCCAGTTGAAGGAGATCCGCGCCTGTGACCCGGATCAGGGCCGCTGGTCGTTCTCCTCGCAGCAGGCCACCCTGCGCCGGAAGGCGGTCGCCAAGGTCGCGGCGCTGCACGGCGCGGTGCGCCGCCAGCGGCTCGATCTTGCCCACAAGGTGGCCGTCGGGCTGGTCCGTGAGCATGATCTGATCGCCGTCGAGGCGCTGCGGGTCACCAACATGACCCGCAGGGCCAGACCGAAGCCCGACCCTGACCAGTCGGGGGCGTTCCTCCCGAACGGTCAGGCCGCCAAGTCCGGGCTGAACAAGTCGATCCTTGACGCGGGATGGGGGGTGTTCCTCGCTGTGCTGCGCGCCAAGGCTGAAAGTGCCGGACGGGTGGTCGTCGAGGTCAACCCTGCCAACACCTCCCGCACGTGTGCGGTCTGCGGGCACTGCCACGCCGACAACCGCAGGACACAGGCCGCGTTCACCTGTGTCGCCTGCGGGCATGCCGCGCACGCCGACGTGAACGCGGCGGTCAACATCCTTCGGGTCGGGCTGGCCCGTCAGGCCGACGAAGCGGCCTGAGAAGCCGACGGCTCCAACCGTCGGAGGAGTCACGGGCTAGAGCCTACGGACGGCCCGGTGGCCGCCGTACGTCACGCCGCGCCCGGATGGCGGGCTCGACCTCCCGGTCGGGTAGCCCGAGGGCCAGATGCGCGGTGGAGTTGTGCCACACCAGATGCCACCGGGGCGGGCCGGTTTCCGAGGCGCGGTGGGACCACCAGGTGATGGACGCGTGCGCCAGCACGAACGCGGCCCGCGGGTCGGGGCCGTTCGGGAGCCCGAGCATTGTCGCGTGCGCCACCTCGACGGTCGCCGCGTGCGTGATGAGCAGGGCTCGCTGGCCGCGGTGGCGCTCCACCATGTGCCGCAGGCCGGCGGCGGCCCGGTCGACGAAGTGGTTCCAGCTTTCCGCGCCGGGGGCGACCGGGTCGTCGGGACGGTCCGCGGGGGTGCCGCCGAACGTGGTCCAGATGTCGGCCCAGGGCTGGCCGTCGGCGCTGCCGTGGCAGGGCTCGGTCAGCCGGGACTCGAGGATCACCGGCATCCGCAGCCTGCCGGCGATGATCTCCGCTGTCTCCCGGACCCGGCGGCGTGGGTCGGCGTACACCGCGTCCACCCGGCGCTCCGTGGTGTGCATGACTGTCAGCCGGCGGGCGGCTCGTTCCGCCTGGGAACGTCCTCGCCTGGTCAGACCGGTGCAGCCGAGATCGCCGCCGGCGATGCCCGCGGTGTCGCAGTGTGCTTCGCCGTGCCGGACCAGCAGCAGATCGGTGTCGGGCATGCGCGTCTCCTCGCGCCAGGGCGGCAGAACCCGCGGCCATGACAACGGCCCGGATCGCCGCGCGCGAGCCGTCTGGCGCCCCGCGACGTCGCTGATCGGACGGCATCGTCCTCACCTGGACCTGTGCCTAGAGTGTGGCGGAGCTTCGGCGCCCCGAACCGCGTGACGCCACCGTGCGGCGCACCCGATCGGAGTACCACGGCGGGAGCGTTCCGCATCGCGGCCGGCGCGCCGCCCACCGCGATCAAGCCGCCGCCCACCGCGGTCGAGCTGAAGCTCAGAGTGATCGGATCGGGGGCCGGGACGATCGGGCCAGCGCCGACCGCGGATGGCTGCCACCGCCACCGCCAGTGTCACCGCCAGTGTCACCGTCACCGCGGCCGTGCCGGAAACGACGGCGGCGGCGCTCCCCGCCTGGGGAACGCCGCCGCCGGTGGGCGTCGTTCGGTCAGTCCTTGATCTCGCAGAGAATGGCACCGCTGGTCACGACAGCCCCGACCGCTGCCGCGAGCCCGCCGACGGTCCCGGCCCGGTGCGCGTTGATGGGCTGCTCCATCTTCATCGCCTCGAGGACGACGATCAGGTCGCCGGCCTCGACGGTGTCGCCGTCGCTGACCGCGACCTTGACGATGGTGCCCTGCATCGGGCTGGTCAGCGCGTCGCCGGTGACCTTGGCCGCGGCCTTGCTCGCCGAGCGCCGCCTGGGTGCCGCGGCACCGGCGGAGACGGCCGCGCCGCCGCCCGCGCCGAACCCGGCGGGCAGGACGACCTCCAGCCGCTTGCCACCGACCTCGACGACCACGGTCTCCCGCGGGTCGGTCTCGGTGTCGGCGTCGGTGCCGCCGGCGAACGGCGGGATCGTGTTGTCGAACTCGGTCTCGATCCAGCGGTTGTGCACCCGGAACGGCTCGTCCGCCGCCTCCGGTGCGAACGCCAGGTCGCGCACGACCGCGCGGTGGAACGGCAGCGCGGTGGCCATGCCCTCGACGACCATCTCGTCGAGCGCGCGCCGGGCTCGCTCCAGGGCTTCCTGACGGGTCGCCCCGGTGACGATGAGCTTGGCGAGCAGCGAGTCGAACGCCCCGCCGATGACGCTGCCGCTCTCGACGCCGGTGTCCAGGCGGACCCCGGGGCCGGCCGGAGCCGTGAACGTGGTGACGGTGCCCGGCGCCGGGAGGAAGTTGCGACCCGGGTCCTCGCCGTTGATGCGGAACTCGATCGAGTGGCCGCGCGGGGTCGGGTCGACCGGGTCGAGGGCCTCGCCCTCGGCGATGCGGAACTGGGCCCGCACCAGGTCGACGCCGGAGGTCTCCTCGGTCACCGGGTGCTCGACCTGCAACCGGGTGTTGACCTCGAGGAAGCTGATCATTCCGTCCTTGGCGACGAGGAACTCCACCGTGCCGGCACCGACGTAGCCGGCCTCGCGGATGATCGACTTGGACGCCTCGTACAGCGCGGTGTTCTGCTCCTCGGTGAGGAACGGCGCGGGGGCCTCCTCGACGAGCTTCTGGTAGCGCCGCTGCAGGGAGCAGTCGCGGGTGCCGACGACGACGACGTTGCCGTGCGTGTCGGCCAGGATCTGGGTCTCGACGTGGCGGGGCTGGTCGAGGTAGCGCTCGACGAAGCACTCGCCCCGGCCGAAGGCCGCGACGGCCTCGCGTACCGCGCTCTCGAACAGCTCGGGCAGCTCCTCGGCGTTCCACGCGACCTTGAGCCCGCGGCCGCCGCCGCCGAAGGCGGCCTTGATGGCGACCGGCAGGCCGTGCTCGTTCGCGAACGAGACCACTTCGCCGACCCCGGCGACCGGGTCGGCGGTGCCCGGGGCGAGCGGGGCGCCGACGGCCAGCGCGATGTGGCGCGCGGCGGTCTTGTCACCGAGTCGGCGGATGGCCTCCGGCGGCGGGCCGATCCAGGTAAGCCCGGCGGAGATCACGGCTTCGGCGAAATCCGCGTTCTCCGAGAGGAAACCGTAGCCGGGGTGCACCGCGTCCGCGCCGGAGAGCTCGCACGCCTGAAGAATCTTGTCGATTCTCAGGTACGAGTCGCCGGGCGTTGTCCCGCCCAGCGCGTACGCCTCGTCCGCGACCCGGACATGCATGGCGTCGATGTCGGGCTCCGCATACACGGCGACGCTTGAATATCCCGCGTCGCGGCAGGCCCGCGCCACCCGGACGGCAATTTCCCCCCGGTTGGCGATGAGGATCTTACGCACGTTCCTCCCGTCCTCGTCCGGCCTGAGTCTAGGCGAGTCGGGCCGCACCATATTTCTTCTTTGCCATTCCTGCTCTGCCAGCGAGGGTGGAAAGGACCGGCCCCGCCGCCGACGCCATGATCGGTTTTGTCTGGTCACCCGCCCGCGGGAAAGCGTATGCCGCCCGTGCGGGCCGACCGGCTCCAGCCACCGGGCCCGGCCGCGACCCCGCAACGCAGGCGGAACGCCGGGTCGGCCCAGGTGGACCTGACCCGTGCGGGCGGCGCGGCCGGGGCCGACCGTGCGGCCAGGACGGCCACGAGCGCGGCGATCTCCTCCGGGGTCGCGTCCCCGCGGACCAGCCGCAGGTGCGCCCGGCCGGGAAGCTCGTCGGGTCTGTCGGCCACCGGCCGTTCCTCCTCGGTCCTTGGTCGTTCGGTCCTTGGTCGTTCGGTCCCGCGATCCCGGCTCCGGCGGGCTGCCCGTCCCCGCGGCGGCGGTGCGCCGCGACCACCGCGGTGCGCCGCGACCCCGGCGGATGCGCCGGCTCCGGCGGAGTGCCGCGGCCTACAGCGGGATGTTGCCGTGCTTCTTCGGTGGGAGCGTCTCGCGCTTGGTGCGCAGCAGGCGCAGCGCCCGGATGACCTCGCGCCGCGTCACCGACGGCGGAATGACGGCGTCCAGGTATCCGCGCTCCGCGGCGATGTACGGCGTCGCGAAATGCTCGGTGTAGTCCTGGATCAGTTCGCTGCGGCGTTGCTCGGGCGCTTCCGAGCCGGCGAGCTCGCGGCGATAGATGATGTTCACCGCGCCGCGGGCGCCCATCACGGCGATCTCGGCCGTCGGCCACGCCAGGTTGATGTCGGCGCGCAGATGCTTCGAACCCATGACGTCATAGGCGCCGCCGTAGGCCTTGCGTGTGATGATCGTCACCTTGGGAACGGTCGCCTCGGCGTAGGCGTAGATGAGCTTGGCGCCGCGCCGGATGATGCCGTTCCATTCCTGCGACGTTCCCGGCAGGAAGCCGGGAACGTCCACGAACGTCAGCACCGGGATGTTGAACGCGTCGCAGGTGCGCACGAAGCGCGCGGCCTTCTCGCTGGCGTCGATGTCCAGGGTGCCGGCGAACTGCATCGGCTGGTTGGCGACGACGCCGACCGAGCGGCCGTCGATGCGCCCGAAGCCGACGATCATGTTCTGCGCGAACTGGGCGTGGACCTCGAGGAAGTCCTCCTCGTCCAGGACCCGCTCGATCACATGGTGCATGTCGTACGGGGTGTTCGGCGAATCCGGGATGAACGTGTCGAGCTCCGGGTCGACCTCGGCCTCGACGTCGGCGACCTCGGTGTAAGCCGGCACCTCGTCCATGTTGTTCGACGGCAGGTAGGACAGCAGGGCGCGGGCCAGCTCCAGGCAGTCGGCCTCGTCCGCGGCCTGGAAGTGCGCGACGCCGCTGCGGGAGTTGTGGGTGGTGGCGCCACCCAGCTCCTCCATGCCGACGTCCTCGCCGGTGACCTCTTTGATCACGTCCGGGCCGGTGATGAACATGTGGCTGGTCTGGTCGACCATGAGCGTGAAGTCGGTGATCGCGGGTGAGTACACCGCGCCGCCCGCACACGGGCCCATGATCAGCGAGAGCTGTGGCACGACGCCGGACGCCATGACGTTGCGGTAGAAGATCTCCCCGTACAGGCCGAGCGAGACGACGCCCTCCTGGATCCGCGCGCCGCCGGAGTCGTTGATACCGACGACCGGCACTCCCGTCCTGAGCGCGAGGTCCATGACCTTGACGATCTTCTCCCCGAAGACCTCGCCCAGGCTCCCGCCGAAGACGGTGAAGTCCTGGCTGAAGACGCAGACCTGGCGGCCGTCCACCGTGCCGTAGCCGGTGACGACGCCGTCGCCGTAGGGGCGGTTGCGGTCCATCGCGAAGTCGTGCGAGCGGTGGCGCGCGAACGCGTCCGTCTCCACGAACGAGCCGGGGTCGAGGAACGCCTCGATCCGTTCCCGGGCCGTCATCTTTCCCTTGGCGTGCTGCGCGTCCACCGCGCGCTGCGAACCAGCATGGACGGCCTCGTCGGTCACCGCTTGCAGCCGGGCGAGGCGGCCGGCTGTGCTGTGCGGTTCGGGCGTCGGTTCTTGCGGGGAAGCCGGGAGAGCCATACCGCGAAGCGTACGGCGGTCGGTGGTCCACGTGCGCGATTGTTGTGGAGACCGTCTCACCCGACCTCTGGGAAGGTGGTCCCGTGCCAGTGCATCCCGCCGAATCCCCCGGGCGTCGAACGGCCCCCGCCGCGCCGGCCATCTCGCCCCCTGCCGCAGGTCACAGCCCAGCCCCGGCGGTGCCGCCAGGGGCACGACGGCCGCTGGACGCCGACACTCTCCGCCCGCTCGCAGCCCGTCTCGGGCTGGCGCTCGCCGTCGTCGACGAGATCGACTCGACCAACGCCGAGCTCGGACGGATCGCCCGCGGCCTGCCCGGCGCGGTGGGACTGCCCGCGGTCACCCGCTCGCCCACGGTTACGGACGGTGCCCCGGCCGGGCTCGTGCTCGCCGCCGAGCGGCAGATCGCGGGCCGCGGGCGGCTCGACCGCTCCTGGGAGTCAGCGGCCGGCGCTGGGCTCATGGTGTCCGTGCTGGTGCGCCCCGAGATCGAGCCCCGGTGGCTCGGCTGGCTGCCGATGGTCGTCGGCATCTCGCTCGTACGCACGCTGCGCGGGTACGCGGGCGTGCCCGCGGTGCTGAAATGGCCGAACGACGTGCAGGTCGACGGGGCGAAGCTCGCCGGCATTCTCGTGGAGCTGGCCCCGAGCCCGGCCGTGCCGCCGGCGGCCGTGATCGGGTTCGGGCTGAACGTCACCGCCCGCGCCGCGGAGCTGCCGCCGCGCTCCACCAGCCTGCTGCTGCTCGGCGCCGACCCCGCCCGCCTGGACCGCTCCGCCCTGCTCGGCGCCCTGCTGACCGACCTCGTCGATGCGTTGGGCCGGTGGGAGGCGGCGCCCGAGCGGGCCCGCGGGGAGTACCGCGACACGTGCGCCACGCTGGGCCGGCGGGTCCGCGTCGAGCTTCCGGACGGGACGTCCACGCACGGCACGGCGACCGACGTCGACGAGCTCGGCCGGCTCATCGTCGACGGCCGGGCGTTCAGCGCCGCCGACATCGTCCATCTGCGCTGACGACGGCTGTGTTGTGCCAGCTGGGGGCGGCCCACCGGTGTGCCGCGGTCGTCCGGGATGCGACGATCAGGCGGTGGCGTTCCCCGACGACGTTCTGACCGACGACGAAGATGTGGTCCTCCACCTGCACCCGCACTGGGGCAGCCTGGTGGTGCCGGCATTCTCCGTCGTCGCCGCGCTCGCCCTCACGACCTTCGGCGTGTTCTTCGTTCCGGACGGCTTCCTGCGTGAGGCGGTCCAGTACCTCGTCCTCGCCCTGGGGCTGGCCGCCATCGGGTACTTCGGAGCGGCCCCCTGGCTGCGCTGGATCACCACCCACTATGTGATCACGACCGAGCGGCTGATGATCCGTGAGGGGATCGTGACCCGCTCCGGGCGCGACATCCCGCTCGTCTGGCTCAACGACGTCTCCTATGAGCAGAGCCTGCTCGACCGGATGCTCGGCGCGGGGACGCTCTCCATCGAGAGCGCGGGCGAGCGTGGGCGGATGGTCCTCTCACACGTCCCGCGGGTCGAGGATGTGCACGCCACGCTGTACGAGCTGGCCGAGGCAGCGGACGGCCGCCGCCGCTCCGGCGGCTGACCGGATTCACTGCCGGGCCACGGCTCAGAGTGGGTCGAAGCCGCGCCACCAGGTGATCAGCCCGGCCGGGTCGTCGCTCTGCGCGACGAACGCCACCCGCTCGCTGTCGATCGTCCAGTAGGCGGCGAAGCGGCCGGGGGCAGCCTGGCAGACGAAGGTGCCCGTACGCCGGGACGGCAGCAGGTACGCCTCGGTGCTGGTCTGGCCCGCCTCGCAGGAGCCGACGTCCACGATCGCCGCCGCGCGCCGGGCCGCGTCGGAGGCCACGGCCGCCTCGTCGATGTAGCCGAGCACGAGGACGTCTGCCGGCGGCGTCCCGGAGGCCGCCACCCCCGGCACGCACCGTAGCGCGGCCTGGACGCCGGCCGCCCGCGGGTCGGCCGGGTCGCCCGATCCGCCCGGGGCGGTGGCCTCGGTGGTCGCCCCCCGGCAGCCGGTGATCTCGAACGAGGACAGTCGGGCCGCCAGCTCGCGCTCAGGGCCGTCCAGGTCCGCCGGCTCGGGCGAGGTACTCGTGCCCCGGGGGGCCGGTGGCGCGGAGACCGTCGCCGGCGGCTGTGATCTCCCGGTGTCCGGGTCAGCCGAGGTGGACGGCCCGCCGGCCGCGCGGGCGATCAGCACGCCCGCCGTGGCGACGGCGGCCAGGGCCAGCCCGCCGGGGATCAGGACGCGCGTCCGCCCGCCCGCCGGCAGGAGCCGCCTCATCGGCGGATGGGGTCAAACGTCTGCCACCAGGTGATCAGCCGCTTCGGGTCGGAATCCGAGGCGGAGAACGCGACCAGGTCGTCGTCGATGGTCCAGAAGGTGATGAAGCGCTGGGCGAACAGGTAGCACAGCCGTGACCCGCCGTTGGGCTCCAGCGGCGAGTTCCACTCCTCGGAGCTCTGTTGGCCGTCGTCGCAGTTGCCGACATCGGTGTAGTAGGTCTCGCGTGCCCCGATCTGGCGGTCGAGCGCGGAGTGGTCCGGGAAGTGGTAGGCCGTCACCGTCACGCCTTCGGCGCCCACGCACTGCAGCGTGGCGTCCGCGTAGGCGCCGTCGCTGACCGGCGGCGTCTCGCAGCCCGTCATCGTGACCGGGTTGAGCAGCGAGCGCAGGGTGTCCTCGGGGCTGCTGGTCTGCGGCGTCGGCTGCTGCCCCGCCGGGGCTTCACCGGGGATGTCCGTGGGGACGCCCGCGGCCGCGGGCGGGATCGAGGTGGCGGTCGTCTCGGCGCTGTCGTCCCCGCGGGTCGCCAGCACGATGCCGATGACCGCGCCGATCACGATCACGGCGGCCACGGCGGCAATGATGATCACGCCGCGGCTCGGTCGGCCGGCCGGCTCGGGCACCTGACCGCCGTCGCCGGCGGGCGGGAGCCCCGATCCGGACGGGTACTCCGAACCGGCCGGGTACCCGGAGCCGGCCGAGAAGTCGGAGCCGGCCGAGAAGTCGGATGAGAACTCGGACTCCGGCGAGCGGCGGGACCCCGGCGGGGGGTCGCCGGCCGCGCCGTCCCTGGTCATCGTGATGTCGGGCGGGATCGCCGGCAGCAGACCGCCGCCGGACGGCGAGTCGAGGTAGCTGGGCGGCGGCACCGGCCAGACGGGCCCGTCCGTGATACGGCCGGGTGGCGGCAGCATCGGGCGTCGCATGGTGAACGACTCCCTGGGCGGCGGCGGCAGCGGATGCGGCCCGGTCAGGGCCGGGAACTCGGAAGACCGGTCCTCGTGGTTCCCGCCGTCGGACGCGTGGGTGGCCGGCTCGTGGCGAGTGCTCTCGGCGCGGCCGGCGTCGGCGTCGGCCGCGGCCGTCAACCCGGGGCCGTCCCCGGCGGGGGAGTTTC
>NZ_UBIZ01000348.1:0-38306 GCF_900465275.1 Parafrankia sp. Ea1.12
ACGCGACGGCGGGGACTCGCCCGGGCTCTCCTGCGACTCTGACTCCACGAACACAAGGATCTCCGATCACCCCTCCGTAGCCAACCCGCACCCGCGAGGGTGTCTCACACGAGTCTGACAGGGAGGGTCGCGGGTGCGCCGGCGCACCGCCCCTGGAGCCGCCGGCGGGCTTGCCACCTACGCCTATGCCAGGTTGTCCCATCGATCGGTCAGAGCTCGTAACCTGCCGCTGCGGCAATAGGGCTACCCGAACGGGCTAGCACATCTGGGCTATCCCTTCACGATCCGAGGATTTCGTCCGTACTGTGAGGTATCCGCAAGGTGATCTTTATCGTTCTGCTGTTTCCTCTCGCGCTCATGGCAATGACGGTGGTCATGGACGCAGTCGAGGACTGGCTGAGCTCACGTCTGGTGCCGACGGGGCGGCCGGGGCTCGCGGAGGCAGCGAGGGCGAGGCGCGCAGTCACCGGTGCCGTGTGGACAGCGGGCGAGATGGCGCCGTCGACACCGGCACCGCTGCCGCCATCAGGGCCAGCCCTGGCGCCGCTGCTACCAGCGGCAGTACCGCCGCCACCGCTCGCGCCTAAAACGCCACCTGCGGATGGGCAACAATCGATACCCGCGCAGTACCAGCCCGCGGCGGTACGGGCCGCGGGCTGGAGCTGAAACGGTGGTCCGGAACGTCCACGCTGATGCTCGGGACGGCGATCGCGGTGGCGTTCGCGCGTGACCGGGCCCAAGCCATACCTGGCGGTCGGCTGACCAGTCCGCGTAGCCGGACCGTCACGACACTGGAGCCCGCTACGGCGACCCGGTGGCTCCATCAGGGGCCTGGCGGATCTTGGCGTAGTGGCGGGCGGCTCGGGCCCGGTTGCCGCAGCCAGCCGAGCAGTACTCTCGCCGCGGCGCGCCGTGGACGAAATAGAGGACACAGCCAGGCCGGTGGCAGGCCCGCACCTCGGCGCCGGAGGGTCCGCCGAACAGGCGCACTGCGTCGTCGGCCAGCGCGGTGAGCGCGAGCGTGACGGGTCGGTCCGCGCAGCTCACCACCACCCGGGGTTCGGGGTCGACGCGCAGCTCGCGCCACCACGGTGTTCGCCGGGCGAGCTTGTTCAGGGCGGCAACCGCGTCGGGATCCGCCTCGCGGCCGTTCGCCGCCGCACCGGCCAGCGCTCGGACCGTGTCTCGTAGCTCGCGTGCCATCCGCAGGTCATCCTCGCCGACAGCACGCAGGTCGTCCTCGGTGAGCGCGACCGTGAGCCGCGGACGCATCGCGCGCATCCAGTCGACCAGTTCCAGCACCGTCCGCAGGGCGTCGCGGGGACGGCCCCGCATGGCGTAGATGGTGTTGCCCAGCTCGATGGCCGGCGGTTCACCGAGCATCGGGGCGCCGTCGTACTCAGGAGGGGCCTGCTCCATCAATCTAACGCTACCTCCGGGTTGACACCGTTAGAAGGCTCGGGCATCTTTCTAACGGGATGGGTGCAGTCGGGCCGTTAGAACGGCTGATTCGCGAGTCGGAACCAGATCCACAAATCGGAGGTACACATGGGCAATCCTGGGCCGCAGACCGGCCACGTCGGTCTGAACGTGACCGATCTGACCCGCTCGACCGCCTTCTACCAGCGGGTCCTCGGCCTCGAGGAGCTGGGCGGGCAGACCAACGGCGACCGGAAGTTCGCGTTCCTCGGCCGGGATGGCACGCTCCTGCTCACCCTGTGGCAGCAGAGCGAGGGGGCGTTCCCCACAGGGCTGCCCGGGCTGCACCATCTGTCGTTCCAGGTCGCCGACCTCGAGGCGGTCCGCCAAACGGAGGTGGTGCTGCGCGAGATCGGCGTCGAGCCGCTCTACGACGGCGTCGTCGCGCACGGCGAGGGCGCGTCGTCCGGGGGTGTGTTCTTCACCGATCCGGACGGCATCCGGCTGGAGATCTTCGCCCCAACCGGCGCCGAAGCCGCACCCGTGCCAACCCAGGGCGCCCCGACCTGCGGCTTCTTCTAGCAGCCGGGATCCCGACGCGGCCTGTGGTGGCTCTGGGCGTCCCGCCCGGGCCACCACGGCGGCCATCCCGAACCCCCGCGACGCCGGGAGCCGACACGAGCTGGACCGCCTGCGCGGGCCAGGCGACGAGCCAACCCGACCTGACGGAAGGAACCAGTCATGCTCCACGCGGGCGAACGTTCGGTACAGGCGCGCGCGAGCCTGCCCCCTGGCCCGCGCGGATCGGCCGTCGTCGGCGCCACCATCCCACCAGTGGCCGCGGAGTTCCTCGGGCAGCAACGGATCCTCCTGCTCGGAGCCGCCGACGAGGCCGGCGCGGTCTGGGCCAGCCTGCTGACCGGCACGGCCGGCTTCGTCGCCGCGGCGGACGAGGAGACCATCGTCGTCGATGCCCTGCCCGGTGCCGGGGATCCCCTCGAAGGCGCCTTCGCCGCGCGGCGGGACGTCGGCCTGCTCGCCCTCGACCCAGCCAGCCGCCGACGGATGCGGGCCAACGGGAAGGCCCGCTGTGACGGCGGCCGGATGGTGGTCAACACCGACCAGGTCTACTCGAACTGTCCGAAGTACATCCAGCCACGCCACCTCGCGCGGGACGACGCCGAGGCGGCGCGCGGGCCCATCGTGGTGACCACCGGGCTCACCGCCAGCCAGCGGCGCTGGATCGCCGAAGCCGACACCTTCTTCGTCGCGACCCAGGCCGCCGGCCTCGGGGCGGACACGTCGCACCGGGGCGGGAAGCCGGGCTTTGTCGCGGTCACCGGCCATGGTCGGCTGACCTGGCCTGAGTACCGCGGCAACTCGATGTACATGACGCTGGGCAACATCGAGCTCGACCCGCGCTGCGGTCTGCTCTTCCTCGACTGGGAGCACGGCCACACCCTGCAGCTCACCGGTCGCGCCCGGGTCGACTGGAATCCCGACCGGGCCGCGACGGTGCCCGGCGCGCAGCGCGTCGTCGACTTCGAGGTGCAGCGGGTCGTCCAGGTCTCGGCGGCCATCCCGCAACGCTGGTTCATCGCACGATTCCCCCGCGACCCGCGAGAACGAGCTCACCGGACAGAGTGACCGGTGCTGGGGTAGTGATTCGAGTCCCCTTGGTGATGTTGACGCCGCGCTGGGTGCGCCCTCGAGTCGGCCAGAGATCTCGACGCGCGTCGACGCCTTGACTACCGGTCCTTGTCGGCGGGGCCAAGATCGGGGCGGTCATACTGGGTCGATGCTCGCGATCCTGGCCGGCAAGCTGGATCCCGCCGCCGGGACAGTGTCAGACCGCTCTGAGGACGCGCTGACCGACGCGGTGTTCGGCGCGATTCGCCACCTGCCCTATCGGCGGGTGCTCGGGGCGATGCTCGCCGCCGTCGGCGTGCCGGTCGATCCGGAGACGTTGGACCGCGCGCGGGTTGAGTTGTGGCCGAGTTACCAGGTTCCCCAGCTGCCGGGGATGCGGGTCGAGCCGGACGTGGTGGTGACCGCCGGGACGACGGTGGTCGTGTTCGAGGCGAAGTACACCTCCCCGTTCTCGGTCTACCCCGCAGACGGGCCGGCCGGCGGTGAACCGCTGCACCAGCTCGCCGCCCAGTACGCCGCACTGCGCACGGTCACCGCGGCTCGCGGTTGGCCGGACCCGGTGGTCGTGGCCGTGACCGTCGGAGCGATCCGGCCCAAGGCAGACCTGGAGTTGGCCGAACGGTCCGTCCGTCAGCTGGTACCGGACGTCGGTGCGGGGCGGTTCCGCTGGCTGCCCTGGCACCGGATCGCCACCTGCCTCGACACCGCCGACGGGCTGGCTCCCCACGAACGGTGCCTGGCCGACGACGCCCTGAGGTTCATGGAAAGTCGGGAGGTACGCGAGGTGTTCCACCGCCTGGATCTGGCCGCCTTTGAGCAGGTGGCGGCGGCACAGCGGACCGCGATCGGACAGCTCTATCCTCAGCTGCGGCTGTTCTTCGACAGCTTCACCGCCGCGTTGCAGGCGGAAAGGGTCGACTACTCGACCCCGGCTTGGAAGGGCATGCAGTTCGCCGGGGCCAGCACCTCGGTCAGTCGACCAGCCGAATGGGCACGGGCCGCGGTCGGGGTCGCCTACTGGCCCGGCTACTGGCCGAAGCGGCCGGGGACCTCGTCGAAGACGCCGTCGATTCTGGCGTTCTTCGACTTCTACGACCCCGCGTTCGAGGTCAGCCTGACCGTCCCCTCGCCGAACGTGGCAGTGGCGATGGAGCGCTGGCAGCCGCACGCCGCCGCACTCGCCCATGAGCTGGCGACGCTCCACGGCTACGACGTCGTCGTCGACAACCCCGACCCCACCGGCCTCCGCGTCCAGGTCGCGGCTGGCGACATCCACCCTGCCTGGCTCATCGACGCCTTCGGCCGGCTCACCGGCAGCAGCCGTCTACGCCTCCGGCGCCGGACGGAGCTGGACTCCCTCACCGTGCAGACAGCCCGAGACCTGTTCCTCGATCTGTGCGCAGCAGCTGGGAGATGCCCCTCGCTGTGGGCCATGACCACCGCCAGCGGCCAGACCGAACGCCCCTTCCCGACCGGCTGAGGCGCCAACGAGCGAGCGGGCGACCACCTGACGGTGCCGCCGCACCCGTATGAGGGTGGCCCGTCGGATCTGGTGTAAACGCCGAGGCAGCGCCCGGCCTGACAGAACCGTCCTGACAACGAATCCGGGCCGCCCCGTGGGGCGCGGGCCGCGTCCGTTTGTGCACTGTGGGCGACCGGCCCAGATTTGACGCTGCTGCTTCGGAGCCCGGTCCAGTCGCCGGGCTGACTGCGGCCGTTCGGCCCGGATGGTCAGCTGCCTCAACGAAGGGCGGCTCCCGGAGGCGCCGCGACGTCAGGGTTCGAGCCCCTGTCGGTCCACCACGATGAGTAACAATGCCCTGACCTGGGCAAATAGGTAGGACCTACTAGATTCGACGCTTGATCGAATGGAAGATGTCCAGGTCGGGGTGTTGATCGTTTGGTTCGACCCCTCGAACATACCGGTGGATCTCGACTACGAAGTGTAGTGATGGTGGGTCCGGCTGGTCGACGAGTTCGGACCTAGGGGCTGAGACGTGCGGCGGTCGACGTCCTGCTGGAGGCTACTCGCGGTCAGTGCGCATATCCTGGCGGTGCCAGGCGTGGTCGTCGACGATGCCCCCGTGAACGGGGAGCAGGGCCTCGACAGGCTTGGAAAGTGCCTGGCCGACCACTTTGATGTTGAAAACTGTACGTTCCAGGTCGAACCAGCCCAGCACCGCGATCACGAACCCGTCCTACACCGCTAACGGACTACTGGGCGGTGGCCTGCTGTCCACCGTGTCCGTCACCAGCTGGCCCGAGGAGCGCGCGAACGCGGTCGCGTCCGTGCTGGTCGCTGTGATGATCCTGCCGCCCTGACCGCCACCAGCGTGCTCGGATCCGCCTGTATAACCTGGTCTCCTGTCCGGCGTCATCCTCGTCGCCCTGGTGCGAGCAGGTTGCTGCTACCCGGGTAGCCCAGCGGGTCCAACGGTCTCAGCTGGATGTCTTCGCGGTGTCTCGGTGGGGTCGGGGGATGGGTGCTGTCGTGGTGGGTGGGATGTCGACTTGTGCGGTGAACCTGCGTAGTCGCAGGCTGTTGGCGACGACGAACACCGAGCTGAACGCCATGGATGCGCCGGCGATCATCGGGTTGAGCAGGCCTGCCGCTGCCAGGGGCAGCGCGGCGAAGTTGTAGGCGAACGCCCAGAACAGGTTGCCCCTGATGGTTGCCAGGGTGCGGCGGGAGAGCCGGATCGCGTCGACGGCGGCCCGCAGGTCGCCGCGGACGAGGGTGAGATCGCTGGCCTCGATGGCGACGTCGGTGCCGGTGCCCATGGCGAGGCCGAGGTCGGCCTGGGCGAGGGCGGGGGCGTCGTTGACGCCGTCGCCGACCATCGCGACGACCTTGCCCTCGGCCTGCAGGCGCCTGATCACGTCGACCTTGTCGGCTGGCAGCACCTCCGCGATGAGGGTGCCCGGGCTGGTTTCGATGCCTACTTCTGTCGCGACCGTGCGTGCGACGGCCGTGTTGTCGCCGGTGAGCAGCACGGGGGTGAGCCCCAGCCGGCGGAGCTGGGCAACGGCCTGTGCCGAGGTGGGTTTCACGACGTCCGCGATGACGAGGACGGCGCGGGCCTTCCCGTCCCAGGCGACGCCGACGGCGGTGCGGCCGGCCGCCTCGGCGGTGGTCCTGGCCGTGGCGAGGTCGGGCGGCAGCGGCTGGCTCCACTTCTCCAGGAGGGCCGCCCGCCCGATGAGGACGGCGTGCCCGTCGACGACCCCCTGGACGCCGAGTCCTTCGAGGTTGCTGAACTGCTCGACGTCGGGCAGGTCGCCGACCCGCTCGCGGGCGCCGCGGGCGACCGCGGCGGCGATCGGGTGTTCGGACGCGTTCTCCAGCGCTCCGGCGAGCCGCAGCATCTCGGTCTCGTCGACGCCGGTGGCGACGTGGATCTCGACCAGGTTCATGCGTCCCGTGGTGACGGTGCCGGTCTTGTCGAGCACGATCGTGTCGACGCGCCGGGTGGATTCGAGTACTTCGGGGCCCTTGATGAGGATGCCGAGCTGCGCTCCCCGGCCCGTTCCGACCAGCAGTGCCGTCGGGGTGGCCAGCCCGAGGGCACACGGGCAGGCGATGATCAGCACGGCGACCGCGGCGGTGAACGCGGCGGCCGGGCCGGCGCCCGCGCCGAGCCAGAAGGCCAGGGTGGCCGCGGCCAGGGCGATGACGACCGGCACGAACACACCGGAGATCCGGTCGGCGAGCCGCTGCGCGGCGGCCTTGCCGTTCTGGGCGTCCTCGACGAGCTTCGCCATCTGGGCCAGCTGGGTGTCGGCGCCGACCCGGGTGGCGCGCACGACCAGCCGCCCGCCGGCGTTCACCGTCGAGCCGGTCACCGCGTCGCCCGGGGCGACCTCCACGGGGACGGACTCGCCGGTCAACATCGAGGCGTCGACGGCCGAGGAGCCTTCTTCGACCGTGCCGTCGGTGGCGATTCGCTCGCCGGGCCGGACGACGAACCGCTCGCCGGCGGCCAGCTGCCCGATCGGGACCCGGACCTCCGTGCCGTCCCGCAGGACCGCCACGTCCTTGGCGCCGAGTTCGAGCAGCGCGCGCAGCGCAGCGCCGGCCTGCCGCTTGGCCCGTACCTCGAAGTACCGGCCGGCGAGGATGAAGGTGGTGACTCCGGCCGCGACTTCCAGGTAGATGTTGCCGCTGCCGTCGCCGCGGGCGATCGTCAGCTCGAACGGGTGCGTCATCCCCGGCGTCCCGGCTGTGCCGAACTGCAACGCGTACAACGACCAGCCGAACGCCGCACCGACGCCGATCGAGATCAGCGTGTCCATCGTCGCGGCGCCATGTCGCAGGTTCGTCCAGGCGGCGCGGTGGAAGGGCCAGGCGGCCCAGGTCACGACGGGGCTCGCCAGGACGAGCGAGAACCACTGCCAGTTCGTGAACTGCAGCGCTGGGACCATCGCCATCACGATGACCGGAACCGCGAGCACGATGCTGGTGATCAGGCGGTGGCGCAGCGGCCGGGTCGGATCGGGTTCGGTGCCGGCCACACCTACGGCCGGTTCCAGGCCCGCGGCCGGAGGCCGGGGCAGTTCGGCGGTGTAGCCGGCTGCCTCCACCTGGGCGACCAGCACGGCCGGGTCGACGCCCTCGGGGGCGCTCACCCGGGCTTTCTCGGTGGCGTAGTTGACGGTGGCGGTGACGCCGTCGAGCTTGTTCAGCTTGCGTTCGATCCGGTTGGCGCAGGACGCGCAGGTCATCCCGCCGATCGCGAGCTCGATCTCGGTGACCGGGGCGTCGGTGGCGTGCGCCGTGGTGGTGGTGGCGGTCGTGGTTGTGGTGCTCATGCCGGCCGATGTCTCCTCTCGCGATCAGTGCCCGTGGCTGTCGTCGGCGTGCCCCGCCGTGGGCGATGTCGTGGGCGATGTCGTGGCGGCGTCCGGCACGGCCGGTCCGGTGGGCACCGTGAACTCCGCTGTGCGGACGACTCCGTCGTGTCGGAAGTCGAGGAACAGCCGGTAGCTGCCTTGGGTGGGTACGTCGGCCACGAACGGGATGTCCGGGCCGGCTGACGTGTCCTCGCCGTCGGGATGTACGTGCAGGTAGGCCAGATCGCCCTCACGCAGCGCCACCAGGTGCCCGTAGGCGCCGAGGTAGGGCTCCAGGTCCGTCACCGGCTGCCCGTCCTTGTGAACCGTCAGGGTGAGCGGCGACGCCTGCCCGCCGACCAGGTCGCCGGCGAGAGTCACCTCGTAGCCGTCCACCGAAGCGCTGCGTGTCGGCGGGTGGGTGATCGGCTCGAACCGGCCCGGTGCGGTCAGGTCGACGCCCAGGGTGGTGGCCGTGGCGCCGGTGGGGGTGAAGTCCGCGAATGCCCGGTAGGAACCGGCCGTGCGCACCAGTAGGGGAACGGACCAGGTCCCGTCGGGTGCCATCGTCGGATGGAGGTGCTGGAACGCACTGCCGTCGCGGCGCACCACGATCAGGTGCATCCGCTTGTCGTGCTCGACGTCGAAGGCGGTGACGGCGTCCCCGTCAGGCCCGGTGATCCGGAACGTGAAGTCGTCCGTGTCATCCAGTGTCAAGGTCGACGCGGTGGGTGTGAAGGTGTAGCCGCTCAGGCTCGACGCCAACCCGCCCGGCAGGTCCGAGGCGTTGTCCGAGGCGTCATCGGGGGCGGTGCCGCCGTGGCCGTCCCCGTGGCCGGTGCTGCCGGTGTCGGAGCTGTGCTCCGGGCTGGTGGTGGCCGCGTCCAGCGGACCGACCGCCGCGCCGACGCCGTAGGCACCACCGATGACCAGGGCGAGCGCTGTGCCGAAGGCGGACAGTTTCGCGATCGTGTTCATTCGCACTCCCTTCTCGCGGGGCCTGGCCGTGGCCGCGACCCGCAGGGCGCCGGCCTCAGCCGACGAGCTGGTAGCCGGCCTCCTCGACCGCGGTGCGCACCTTGGTCGGATCGAGCTGCCGGTCGCTGGTCACGGTGACCGCGCCGGAGCCCAGGTCCACGGCCACGTCGGTGACGCCGGCGATCTCGCCGAGTTCTTCGGTGACCGAGGCGACACAGTGGGCGCAGGTCATGCCCGTGACGGTGTAGGTGGTCGTGGTCATCGGGAGGTCCTCTCTCGGAGTCTGGTAATGCGCCGGTACTCGACGGGCCGCGCGTACTGGCGGCGGCCAACTCGACGTACCGAACATACCCCCGGGGGGTATCCATGGGAAGGGGTGCGCCCTTCGCTGCCACTGGCAGAAGGAACGCGCGGTCGACTCGCCGTCCCACGTCCATCGCCCCGCCCCGGTCGACCGAGCGTGCCGTCCTACGTCACCCGCCAGCGCGGAAGCGCGGGAAGCCAGACTCAGTCGTCGTGAGGTGCGGTGCCGGGGCGATGGGCGTGGCTCGACGTGGGCGCAGGCCGCTCCGGTTCGCCGGTCTCTCCCACCGTCGGTGGTGTGGGGGGCGTCCCGCCTTCGCCGCCGCCTGGGGTTGGGGTCGCTGGATGCTCCCCGTTCTGACCGTGGGAGTGCGGGACGGACTCGTCCGTGGTCTCGTGGCCGTGGCTGTGCGAACCGGCGAGTTCTACCGCGGGCAGCGCGAGGCCGGCAACACCGGCGCCAGCGGCACCGATCACGACGGCCGCGCTGAGCGAGGAGCGGAACCCGCGCGCGTGCCGGGACCACAGGCACCACAGCGCGAGGACGCAGACCGCTGCCTCGAACGCGACCGTGGTGAGGTCGACTCTGTCGATCTGTTCGGGCATGCCGGAGTGGGGGCCGACAGGTAGCCCGGAGGTCCGGCTGACTGCCCACAACAGGATCGACCCGGCGTTGACCAGCAGGCCCGCTGCCATCGTCCGCCCGCCGGCCCCCCGCATCACAGCGAGCGCCCAGCCCGCCTGGAAGACCGCCGTCGCGAAGAAGAACATCCCTGACAGCTGCCAGTCACCGAAGTGGCTCGGCGCGACAGCGAGATGGGTGGCGGCGGCGCCGAGCGAGGCGAACGCCGCCATGATCCTGCCTGCCCCGATGTCGGTCATGATCCGAGGCTCGGTTCGCCTCCGACCTGTCGTGCGTGACGCGCCCGCAGTATCGACCGGGCCCGGGGACGAGTCGGTGTACGACGCCGAAGACGGATAGGGGCCCTCGATCTGCTCGTGCTCATGCCGGTCGCCCGGACGAAGCCGCTCCGAGGCCGCGCCCGGCCGCGGGGACGACCGCCTGGCCGGGGTCGCGTTGCGTGCCGCGTGGCGTCCCGTCTGGCGGATGACGAGCGGTGCGGTTGGTGGACTGTCCACGGTTCGCCTCACGTGGTCGGGCGCGCCGGCGCGGTAGTCGTATGGGCCAGTGGTAGGCGCCGTGTCGATGGGCCACTCCGTGGCGGAATGCCCGCGGTGTCGTCCACCCGGAGCTTCGTCCTCCGCGGCGTGCCGCCAGCTCGCGTGTCCGCTGCCCGGATCCGTCACAACAGCGGCGAGGCCCGGTAGCCGAGTTCTTCGATCACCTTGACCACGTCCTGCGGGCTGTTCTGGCTGAGGTCGAGTTCGACCGTGGTGCGCGCCTGCTTGAGGGCGGTCTGGGTGGCGCGCACGCCTGGCAGGTCCTCCAGCGCGTCGTCGATGAGCAGCGAGCAGCTGCCGCAGTGCATTCCTTCGACGCGGAACGTGTGTGTGGCGACGGACACTGTAGTACTCCGTTCTCCTTGTTCGATTGAAGCGGACGCGGTCAGACGACGGTGATGAGGCCGGTGTACATGCCCATGCCGCACGCATAGCGCAGCTGGCCGGGCTCCAGGACGCCCAGGTCGATCGTCGTGTCGCCCTCGACCGGCAGGACCTCCTCGACGTCGCGGTCAGGGATGACGAACGACCGGATGCAGCCCTGCACGTTGTCCGAGTGCACGACCAGCGTGGTGGGCACACCGGCCTGCACCTGGACGTTGCCTGGGCTGTAGGCATCGGCGCGAGCGGTGATTTCCACGGTCTGGCGGCCCTCGGCGGTCGAGGCGGCGGACGTATCGGCCGTCGGCGGCTGGGAGAGACCGAGGGTCTCGGCGAGCCGGTTGGCGGCCAGGGGCGAGCCGGCGAGCTGCAGGCCGCCGTTGAGGGTGTAGAGCCCCATCGCCAGCACGACCAGTCCAGTGACCACGGCCAGTCGGCCACGCCACGCGGTCGCGGCCTTGCGGGCGGCGTAGCCGAGGACGGCGAACAGCGGGCCGGTGCCAAGGACGAACACACCCATCGTGGCCGCGCCCGCCAGCGCAGACCCGGACGCGAGTGCCAGCGCCTCCACCGACAGCGTCACGCCGCACGGGATGAGCACGGTGGCCAGACCGAGCAGCGCCGGTGCCAACGCGGCCTGGGAACGGGCACGCCTGCGGACGACCCTCGTCCACGACGCGGGCGGTTCAACGACGACGCGGCGGAATCCGGGTACGCCCAGCTGGGCGAGACCGAACAGCATGATCAGTAGGCCGGCGCCGGTCTGTAGCCAGGTGCGCGCGTCGACCGAGAGTTCCACCGCGCTGCCGGCCGCTCCCAGCAGCGCCCCGAGCAGGACGTGGGAGACCAACTTGCCGGCCAGGAACCCACCGACCGGCACGAGGTCGTCGCCGAGCTGCGCGCGCCAGTCCGGTTCCTTCCCTGCTTGCGGCGACCGCCTCCCTGGACCAGACCGCGCCCGTTGGCCACGGGCCGAGTGGCGGCCTCGGACGGGTGCGCCACCGGGCAGCCGCGCTGATCCCGCCGCCGCAGCACGCTGCCGGGTGATCAGACCGGTCAGCAGTCCGCCCTGTACCGCGGCACAGGACACCCCGCCCGCAAACAAGCCGGTCACGAGAACAGTTGCGAGATTCACCGAACCTCCGCGACGGCGGACGAGGGTACCGAAGGACTCCCGGTCGAGCACCAGCTGGGCGTCTCGCGAGAAGGCGCTGGCAGCGACGCCCGACATCGCGGGCTCCTTCTCGTACGGCGGCGCCTACCGGCTGCCGTGTCCGGCTTCCCTCTCCGGGGCCTCGCCAGTCGTGGCGCCCGGAGGAAGGACGGAACCCTTTTCCTGCCCGACGTGCATGTCGAAGGGAGCGCCGAGACCGGGGCAGGATCGGCACGCGGTCCGGCGTGAGTGGCCGAAGGCTACGCTAAACCACTACCGCACGTAGTAGACAAACGGGTCAACAGTGACCGGCCGAAGTGGTCCTTCCAGCTGCCGAGAGAGCGACGGTGGCAGCGGCTGGCGCCCTCGATCCTTGGTAGTTCCTGCCCCAGGCATCTAGGCCTTTGTCGCGGGGGGAGGGTGGGCAGGCGATCCAACCGTCCAAGGAAGATGATGCGGCTTGATGACTTACTACGGGGTGCAGTAGATAGCGAAGGCTTGGTGGTCCGCCACTCTCAGCCCACTTCCGGTCCCGTGGCCCGACCGGGTGCGGGGGAGCGCGACCCGGGCGGACCTGCCGCCTGCCTTCCCGTGGGCAACGCAACGCATCTATACCCATGGGGGGTATAGATGTATGTTCTCTGGTCCGAGCGCGGGCCTGGCTCGGCCCGCCGGCGGTCGTTTGCGGGGAGGAGCCGGTCATGTCTTCACAGGTGGACGACGGTCGGACGTCGACCGTGGTTCTGGAGGTCTCCGGGCTGCGGTGGGCGACGGAGAAGGCGCGTGTCGAGGCCGTGCTGGGCCGACGCCCAGGGGTGGTCGAGGTGGCGGCGAACCCGGTGGCGCAGACCGCGCTGGTCCGCTTCGACCCGGAACAGACCTCGACGGCGCAGCTGGCGGGCTGGATTCGCGACTGCGGCTACCACTGCGACGGGCTGTCCGTTCCGGCGCACATCTGTGATCCCTTCGCCGAACCGGGGCGGCCCCCCGCACACACACCGGTAGCGTCCGTGCCGGTCTCACCTGCGAGAGCTTCGGATGCCGAGGCCGCGAGCGAACCGCGGTCCGGCCAGGTCGGACCCCGACCGGACGTCCCGTCGCACCATCCCCCTCACCCGCCTGCTGCCCACGAGGCACACGCCGTGCACGAACCACACGCTCGGCACGCCGGCCACGGACCAGGAGACGACCGGACCCCGGTCGCCTCTCCGCATAAGGCAATGGGCCACGGCGGGCACGGCGACCTGTCGATGGCCGGGATGGTCGCCGACATGCGCCACCGATTCCTGGTGGCTGTGATCTTCTCGGTCCCGATCCTGCTGTGGTCGGCGATCGGCAGGGACGTGCTCGGCTTCGAGGTTCCCGCCCCGCTTGGGCTGCGCGACGACGTGTTCCAGCTGTTCCTGAGCCTGCCAGTGATCTTCTGGGCTTCGTGGATCTTCTTCGACGGGGCGTTCAGAGCGCTACGTGCGCGGACCCTGGACATGATGGTCCTCGTCGCCGTCGCGATCGGTACCGGCTGTACGTACTCCCTGGTCGTCACCCTCACCGGCGGCGGCGAGGTCTTCTACGAGGCGGCTACCGTGCTCGCCGCCTTCGTGTTGCTGGGCCACTGGTTCGAGATGCGTGCCCGCGGCGGCGCCAACGACGCGATCCGCTCGTTGCTGGAGCTGGCGCCTGAGAAGGCGTTGGTGCTACGGGACGGCGAACCTGTCGAGGTGTCGACCGCGCAGGTGGTCGTCGGGGACCTGCTGCTGGTCCGGCCGGGCGGCAAGATTCCGGTCGACGGAGTGGTCGCTGACGGCGAGTCCGACATTGACGAGTCGATGGTCACCGGCGAGAGCCTGCCCGTCCACAAGGCGCCGGGTTCCGAGGCGATCGGTGCCACCATCAACACCACCGGCACCCTGCGGGTCCGAGCGACGAAAGTCGGCGTCGACACCGCCCTGGCGCAGATCGTCTCCCTGGTCCAGGAGGCGCAGAACAGCAAGGCTCCCGGCCAGCGGCTGGCTGACCGGGCCGCGTACTGGCTCGTCCTGATAGCCCTTATGGGCGGGCTCGCCACCCTGCTGGTGTGGCTGCTCGCCACCGACCGACCGACGCAGGAGGCGGTGCTGTTCGCGATCACCGTCGTCGTCATCACCTGCCCGGACGCCCTCGGTCTGGCCACCCCGACAGCGATCATGGTGGGCACCGGACTGGGTGCCGGCCGGGGCGTCCTGTTCAAGAACGCGACAGCGCTGGAGACCGCTGCCGGCGTCACCGCGGTTGTCATGGACAAGACCGGCACACTGACGAAGGGCGAGCCCGAGGTCATCGACGTCGAGACGATCGACCTCCCCGAGGAGGACCTGCTGCGGTTGGCGGCTGCGGTCGAACGGGAATCCGAGCATCCGCTCGCGGCGGCGGTCGCCCGCCGTGCCGACGCGCGCGGCATGCCCCGGCACCACGCCGAGGCGTTCCGCAACGTCCCGGGGCAAGGCGCGGTGGCCACCGTCGACGGGCACCGCGTCGCGGTCGGCAACAGCCGGCTGATGCGGGCCGAGCGCGTCGCGCTCGGCGACGCCGCCCACCGGCTGGACGCCCTCGCGGCCGACGGGCGCACGGCCGTGCTGGTGGCGGTCGACGGGCGGATCGCCGGCATCGTCGGGTTCGCCGACACACCGCGGCCGACCGCCGCGGCGGCGGTTGCCGCACTGCACGACGCCGGCGTCGAGGTCGTGATGCTCACCGGCGACAACCTGGGCACGGCGCAGCGGATCGCGAAGGAACTCGGCATCGACACGGTGATCGCCGAGGTCCTGCCAGGCGACAAGGCCACCGAGGTCGCCCGGTTGCAGGCGGGCGGCCGACGAGTGGCGATGGTCGGCGACGGCGTCAACGACGCTCCGGCGCTGGCACAGGCCGACCTCGGCATCGCGATCGGCGCCGGCACCGATGTGGCGATCGAGACCGCGGACGTGGTGCTCATGCGCTCCGACCCGCTCGACGTGCCCGCCGCCCTGCTCATCGGCCGCGCCACCGTCCGCAAGATGCGCCAGAACCTGGCCTGGGCCGTCGGCTACAACGCGGTCGCGCTGCCGATCGCCGCCGGCGTCTTCGAACCCCTCGTCGGGCTCACGCTACGACCCGAGATCGCCGCGCTGACCATGTCCGGGTCCAGCTTCCTGGTCGCGGTGAACGCCCTGCTGCTCAAACGGCAGAAGCTGCCGCGAACGTTGACAGAACCGGCCTCGGCTTAGGACCGCGGCGAGGTGGCCGCCGGTGCCGACACTGCACACCAGGATGTCGACCTGCTCGAACCGGTTGGCGAACTCGTGGCCCAGCCCGGCGTAGGCGGCAACGTTGTCCGGGGTGCGGTACTGGTCCGGGCAGTAAGACGTCAGGGCCGGGCCTGGTCCAGCCGCCCTCCGGGTTCCTCTGTGTACCCGGGGTTGGCGCCTTCCGGCTTGGCCCAGAAGCCCCTGCCGGAGTCGACGAACGGGTCGCTGACCCACATCACCGGGGGACCCACCAGCCCGTCCGGCCGCGGCGCACCCGCCGGCCTGGTACCTGGCGCGGGACGGTTGCAGACGCGCGAACCGCTTCGGGCGATCGGAGGTCGGTGCGGGCACGGACTCTGCTCCCCTCTACAAGCTTGGCGGCGAACTCCCGAATCGAACTACCACTACGGAGCATAGTAGTTTTCCTTCGGAGCGCCGCCGTGTGCATGGCCTTGTCGTGGCCCTCGGCCAGCGAGCCTCGGGGAGTCATGGCTAGGTAAAAGGGCTGATGGCCCCTTCTTGGGTGGCACCTCGCGCCCCCGCGGGCGAACGGTCATGGCGGCAACAACTATCTTGCGTAGTAGGCTCTGGGTGGCGGACGCGGAAGAGGGTGACGTGACGCGCTGCGAGACACCGGCACGACACGGCGCGCTCTGGGCTCGACTCACGCTCGTGTCAGCCGTCCTGCTCGGGCTGCTGGCGATGCACGCCGGCCTGGCCGCGCAGGTGCACGCGCTCGTTTCGCCGCCCTGTGTCCAGGGAACCGACCGTGACGTTCACCCGCACTGGTCCCACTCGCACGAGCCTGGGGCCGAACCCCACGGCCACCAGGGCGTGCTCTGTTCGGCGGTGTTCCGGGACGACCCCGAACCGGTTCACGGCGGCGAACAACACGGCCTGGCGGCCATGTCCACCCCCTTCGGTGCCTCTGCCTTCACCGGGACGCGTGGCGACCCACCGCAGACGCCGCCGCCTCGGTACGTGACCGACCTGTCTGTCTACTGCGTGTGGCGGCTGTGAGCGGACCTGCGTCGGACGTCACGCACGCCTGTCGGCGCGCTCGACGACTCCGGCCTCAGATCCGTTGGCAATCCGACACCGAGGACGACTCGTGCGAAGAAGACGCCACCTTGGACTCGCCGCCGTAGCACTGGCCCTGACAGCCACGCTCGCGGCGTGCGGGGGCGACGACACCCCGACGGGCCCGTCGTCCGCCACAGCAGGGAGCAGCAGTGAGGCCAGCGACAGCGCCCACAACAACGCGGACGTGATGTTCGCCCAGATGATGATCCCGCACCACCAGCAGGCCGTGAAGATGGCGGAGCTGGCACCCGACCGGGCCGCCGATCCGGCGGTGCTCGCGCTGGCCCAGCAGATCGGGACCGCGCAAGCACCGGAGATCGAGACGATGACCGGCTGGCTTGCAGCGTGGGGCGAACCCACCGCCATGCCCGGCGCCGGCGGTCATGGCACCGACGACATGGGAATGATGTCGGAGGGCGACCTGACCGCTCTCCAGACGGCGTCTGGTCCGAACTTCGACCGCATGTTCCTGGAGATGATGATCCGGCACCACGGGGGTGCGATTGCGATGGCACGCACCGAACAGCGGGACGGACAGTTCCCCGACGCCGTGGCCCTGGCCAGGACGATCGAGTCCACGCAGACCACAGAGGTCGAGACCATGAAGGGCCTGCTCGGTACCGGATAGCCGAGCAGGGCCCTGGGGCACCGGCCGCGCGCCGGTGTCCCAGGGCACCTCGGGTCCCAGGCGCGACACTCGGCACGACGAACGCGAACGTCGGTCGCGGCGAATGACCTGACGACGAGACAGCTGACGACCGGAACAGCGGAACGGCTGGGAGACCTCGAAGTCGAGGCCATGGACCAGGTGTGGGCCGCGAGCGGCCCTCGTGGCATGGCACCAGGCCGGTGCCGGAGACCGTCCTGCCGGAGATGGTGGCCTTAACGGCCCGTTTCGGACCTGCGAGCAAGGCGACGGGGCAAGACGATCCACCCGGACTACCCGACCGTTCATCGGACACCGCGGGCCGCAGCGGCTTTGGCGGCCCCGACAGACGTCCCGTCAATCCTTCCGACAGCCACCAGTCTCGATGATCAATGTCTTTCGGTGGTGGAGAGGTCAGCACCGAGAGATCCCCTCACCCCGGGCAACTATGTCTCGTAGTAGGTGCCGAGCCTCGCGAAGGGTGGGTGGTGTCCGGACGCAGTGCGCCGAATTGCTGTCCTGATCCTCGCTGCGCGGGCCCGGGGAGGCTTGGTTGGGTGGCGGTCTGACCGCGATCTGGTGATCGAAGGCACTCCAAAGGCGCGTCTACTCCGCTCGGCGAACCTAGATCTTGCTGGAGCGGCGTGGATGTCCGTCGAAGATCTTCTGAGATCTTCCGATTGCTACCTACTATGCTCTGTAGTTGGTAGTGTGTGCATCTGCTGCAGCATCGGACCGTACGCCGAATCCTGCCCCTGGTCCGGTGACCCCTCCGACTTGCATCTGGGGCAGGAGCGGGGGAACCACGTTCCTCCGGGCGTCGCCTCCTTCGATGCCCTTGGGGTGAAGCCGAATACGCACGGGGCGTTCGGCCGGGCTCCCAGCCCGAACCCGACAGCTCACCTCGCATCACCTCGCAGGCGTAGGGGAAGGATCACCATGGTGTCTGCGCAGAGTGCGCAGCTTGATGCAGAAAGACGCCGACAGGAGGGACGCGGTCGCCACCGGGCTCCGTCCGTCCCCACAGCGTCGAGCCGGGCCAGAGCGCGGGCCCGCGCTGTCGCAGCGGTGACCACTGGCACTGTCGTGGTCTCCGGTATGGCTCTCGCTGGATGTGCGCCGGAGCCCAGCTCGGACGGCGCGTTGGACGACAGCACGAACACCACGTCACTGACGCTCGCGACCCAGATCGGGTCCCGGGTGGCAGTCGACGGCCCCGTCCAGGGTGCCGCGGGAGAGGGCGCGTCGCGCACCGTCCTTGATGCCACGACGGACATCTCTGCACCGACTCTGTCGTCCAAGATCGACGTGGGTCTGCGCGTGACGAACCCCGACGTGACTGTCAACGCGGACGAGCCTGTCAATGTCGGCTTCTCGCTGTTCAACGAGGAGACCCACGCCCCGCTGGCGGACCAGCTCATCAAGGTACAGGTCAAGCTACCCACCGGCTGGGCGACCTTCCTGCACCTGACCACCGACGAGCGTGGCTTCGCCTCCTACACGGCCCGCGTCCTCATCACCACGAACGTCACGGTGATCTTCGATGGAACGGACGCCCTCCAGTCCGCCCGCTCGGAGAACGAGGCGACGCTGCGCGTACGCCCGGCCCCGCCGCCGGTATCTGTGCAGGGCACCAGCAATGCCGTGAACGTCGAGACTCCGGCGGTCGACGTCAGCATCCCGGCCAACACGCTCGGGGAGAAAGCCGTATACCTGGCGTCGCGGCAAGCCGGTAAGCCCTACGTCTACGGGGCGACCGGGCCGTACAGCTTCGACTGCTCCGGCCTGGTGCAGTACATCTACAAGCAGCTCGGCAAGACACTTCCCCGGACCACCGACCAGCAGTACGCGGCGACAACCAGGATCGCTCAGGGCTCCGAACAGCCAGGCGATCTCATCTTCTTCGGCCAGCCCGGCGCGATCTACCACATGGGGATCTACGCCGGTGGCGGGAAGATGTGGGTCGCGCCGAAGACCGGTGACGTGGTGAAGCTCCAGACCATCTGGGCGGACTCCTACTCGGTCGGTCGGGTGACCTGAGCCGGTTCCACTGGCCATCGTGGCCCGGGCGGCTTTCGGCGGCGAGGTGCCGGTGGTCGTTGCAACCGATCCCCTAGTAGGCCAGCCGGTCTGGTCTGACTCCCACGCCGCTGTGAAGGCCATGGTGCTGCAGGCGGTCGCAGCGAGACGATCAGACGCAGTGATATCCGAGCTCATTGAGGGCGGGAACCGTGGTCATAACGAGTGGCAGGAGGAGCAGCACGGCGACGATGAGGCTGCGAGCCACGACGGCGGGACGGGACAGGGGCGGCTCCGCGGTCAAGAGACGCAGTACCCGTTGCCGTACGCCGGTGTTCGCCATGCCCAGCACGGATGCTGGGGGAGCCGCGAGCCGTAGCACTGCTTCGGCGACGACGTGGGGAGCGCTGCGCCGGGCCGCGCTGTCGTCAGCGGTGAGTTCGACGAGTCGGCGTAGCTCCTCCTGTCCTGTCCCGAAGAGCGGCACGGCTGGGAAGGCTCCGGCCAGCACGGCTGCCGTCGTGAGGATGAGGTGGTGTCTGCCTGCGAGATGGGCGCGTTCATGCGCGATGACGGCGTCGAGTTCGGTGGGATGCAACGCTTGCAGCGCGCCTTCGGTGACGACGACGCCCCCGCTCCGGCCCGGTAGGCAGAACGCACTGCGATCAGCATGATCCAGTATGTAGATCCGAAGTGTGGGATGAAAGCGCCCGAGCAATCGGACGTCATGCCGATGACGGACGCGCGATCGACGGCCGGTGATGGTGACGGCGACGGCGACATGAAGGAGGCGGAGCGCCGCAGCGGTGCTCAGGACGACGCCGGCAACTCGTGGAGTCGTCCAGTGGATGGAGATCGTCAGGTTGTGGTTGGTCCAACCGCACCACTGGACAAGCAGAACCAGCGTGTCCCCGATCGCGTGCAGCGGTATGAACAGGAGCGTTGCGGCCAGTACCGCCACGGAGACCACGGAGATCATCGCGGCCAGCCACATGGCGACGGCGAGCCGCGGCGCACGGGACGTCCAGGAAGCAGCGCGGAGGGCGTAGGGCAGACCGTAGGCGACGAGGGCCGCGTACACCGCGAGAACACCAAAGATCATGATGGGGTGGGTTCCTCATCGTCGCGACCACGGCTGGAGGAGTGCCACTGCACCGCTTCGCGCAACGTCTCGTACTCCGCAGCATCCATGGCGTGCACGAAGTGGAGCAGCGTCAGGCCTCGGTCGTCCGCCCCGGAAAGCACGGATCTCATCAGCTGGGCGGTGTAGGCGCTGCGGCCCAATGCGGGCTGGTAGCGGTAGGAACGTCCGGCTCGTTCCCGGGTCAGCCACCCTTTGTGGAACAGCCGGTCCATGACGGTCATCACGGTCGTGTAGGCCAACGGGCGTGTTGGCGCGAGTAGTGCCCGGACATCACGGACAGCCACCGGCCCGCGTGCGGACCACACCCGGTCCATGATTTCGGCTTCCAGGTCGCCGAGTTGTTCCACAACTCCCCCTCGTACGGCACCCGACAAGCACCGCGTCCATCTCATCCCGCGCCTACGCGAGCGGTCCTGCTTGCCCCGGTCACCGCCTTCGGCTGCATCTGGACATCGCTGCGGCCGGTGACGTACGTCCATCCCCGCAGTCTTGCCCGTCGCCGGACGGACTGGCGTGGCTCGACCCCTTGTCGCCGATACCTACTATGGATCGTAGTTGCTGAGGTGAGTCTCATGGGGCGCAATCTACCCTAGCTTGGAGTGGAGGACGTCCCGAATGCGCGTGTGGGCCGACTTGCTCGGTGGTCCTGCCTGTGGGCCCAGGTGCCGGGAGGGTGCTGATCTGCTACATGACATAGTAGTTACGCCGCATTGGGGGCAACGAGAGGATGTGTGGGTGGATCGCGCCAGGAGGTACGTCGACCAGGCTCGTGAGGAAACGGCACTGCTGCTGGGACGCCGTCCGCGAGCGAGGGCGGAACCCGTCAACCTGATCGAGGCAAGATCTTGTAGGAACTACTGAGCTGGGTGTTCCGTGTCGGCGGTTGGCTGGTCGTGGGTCTGTTCGGGTGGGTTGATCCAGGCTGGTGTCGGCAGCGGCGGTGGTGTCGGTGGGCGGCGGACGAACCGGTCCGGTCGGGTGGCGTAGGCGGCGGCGAGAACCTGGGCGCGGGCGGCCTGGACGGTCTCGGCCTGGCCGTGGTGGACGGTCGCGGGGGTGAGCAGACCGATCCCGGAGTGCCGATGGTCGGCGTTGTAGTAGTCGAAGAACTCGCGGCACCAGGCGCGTGCGGTTTCGATGCTGTCGAACCTGCGGGGATAACCCGGCCGGTACTTCAAAGTCTTGAACTGGGACTCGGAGTAGGGGTTATCGTTGGATGTCCTGGGCCGGGAGTGGGACTGGACTATCCCGAGGTCGGCGAACAGGAAAGCGACGGGTTTCGAGGTCATGGAGCTGCCGTGGTCGGCGTGCACGGTGAGCCGCCCGGGAGAGATGTTCTGTTTGTCGCAGGTGGCGGCGATCAGGTTCTCGGCGAGAGCGGCTGATTCTTTGTCGGCAAGCGTCCAGCCGACCACATACCGGCTGTAGACGTCCAGGATGACGTACAGATAGTAGGAGGTCCATTTCTGCGGGCCGGGGAGTTTGGTGATGTCCCAGGTCCAGACCTCGTTCGGCCCGGCGGCGAGGAGCTCGGGTTTGACCTTGGGCGGGTGGAGGGCCTGGGCGCGGCGGTCGCCGGTCTCGCCGCGTTCGGCGAGCAGCCGGTACATGGTGCGCTGCGAACACAGGTAGACGCCCTTGTCGAGCAGGGTTGCCCAGACCTGCGCCGGGCTGGCGTCAGCGAACCGCGGGTCGTGCAGCACGGCCAGGACCCGGGCGCGTTCGGCCGCCTCCAACGCCCGGGGGCCGGCCAGGTCCTGATTCCGGGCGGAGTGCGGCGCTACACCGTGCTCGCCGAGGGCCCGGCATCGCCGTCGTCCTGGATGGATTGCGGGTGTGGCCGCGGAGCTACGAGTTCCGGCTGCTCCTGTTCGGGTCGAGGCCGTCCTCGCCTCGACGCCGAACGAGATCGAACGGCTGCGTTCCGGGGGAGAACTCCGTGAATGGATGAATTTCGTGCGGCCCGATCCGGACTCGATCGTCGAGGTGGTCGAATGTGACGTCACCATGGCCCGGAGCACGGTCCGGGAAGCGCGGGTATGGTCACCCGGCTGGGCCACGAGCTATGGGCGGGTGCAGGTCGAGTACCGGGTGAGCCCATTGCCCGACGCGGGGAACGCGCTCATCCGCGTTGCCGTCGCTGGCCTGCGCGGCGAGGTCACGCTCAGCGGTGACGAACTGCGCGGCAGCCGCCCGCGCGCGACCACCGGGATACTCACGCTGACGGGTCGACACCATCCCGCCACCCGGGTGAGCCGGCTCCGGCGGCCGGTGTGTGATCGCCCCGCGGGCGGGGCCGGGCCTGGTGGCTGCCGTCGACGGCGGGTGCCGTGGCACCGCCCGGAACGCCGCCTCGACCTCTGCCCTCCGGGTTCACCCACCCGAGAGCAGGCCGTCGACCAGCCGCGCACGCAGCACGCCCAACGCCGTCCCGGTCCTGATCGATCGTCTCTTCCCGGTGGTCTCCGCGGGAGCCACTTCCTGTCGCGTGTGCGGCAGCTGGTACGTCCAGCAGGCCTTTCGCCCGTATGCTCCCCTCCAACTCGGGGGGTGGGGGACAGATGAATCGACACCACAGGCGGCGTCTGCTCGCGTCGGCGGTGCTGATCATGGCGGTCGGCGCCGGCTGCGGCGGTTCGGACGAGACGCCGGAGACCAGGGCGGCCAGCAGTTCGAGCCCGCCGGTCGCGGCGACGGCCACGCCGACGACAGAGGCCGCGCCGGAAGAGTCGGCGACTCCGCTCCCGCCGGGAGCGCAGCCCGGCCTGGACGACTACGGCGGCGACGGGCAGCTCGACCCGACCTGCGGCACCCAGGACTTCGGTGGCGGGCTGGTGCTGCGCATCCCGTGCGAGATCACGACTCCCAACGAGCCGGAAGACGGCAGCCGCCTCGTCGAGGGCTCCCTCTACCGACTTCCCGGGTCGATCGACGTCAACCTCGACGGCATCTCGGGAAGCCTGCTCCTGGCCCGCGACGACGCCGGCGCGAAGGTCGTCATCGTCGTCTTCAACAGCGACAACCTCTTCGCCACCGGCAGCGACCAGATCGGCAGCACCGACACCGTGGACAACACCATCCGGCTGATCAACTCTACGTTCGCCGGCGGCGAGATCCAGGTACGCGGCCACACCGACTCCACCGGCACCGCCGGCGCGAACCAGCAGCTGTCCGAACGCCGGGCCGCCGTGGTCCGCCAGTACCTGACCGGCCACGACGTCAACGCCACCACAGTGACCGCCATCGGGCTGGGCAGCGGCCAGCCGATCGCCGAGAACTCCAACCCGGACGGCACGCCCGACCCCGAAGGCCAGGCGTTCAACCGGCGGGTCGAGATCGTCCTGCGGCTCCCCGCCGCCTGATCGAGGAAGGTCCGCGGGATGGCCCGGCTTGTGATCGCTGACGGGCGGATCGACGTCGCCCTGTCGTTGCTTGAACGGGTCGCGGCTCTCCACGGCAACGTCTCGGTGGCCGTGGACGACGTGCTCGACGTGAACGCCGTCGCGAAACCCCTCCGAGAAGTCCGGGGCTGGCGGGCGCCCGGAACCGCGGCACCTGGCATCGGCGCCCTCGGCACCTGGCGTTACCGAGGCGGCAAGGACTTCGTCGCGCTCCGCCGCTTCCGCCAGCCCGCCGTGATCGTCACGCTCCGGCCAGGTCGCGGTTTCCGCCGGCTCGTCGTCGGCACCCCCGACGCCGAGCACGTCGCCGCGACGATTCGCGCCCAGCTGCCCCCGTGATGACGCCCGGGGGAGCCTGCCCCGGCGATCGGCCGGGACGGGTTCACCTCACGGAGTCGCGCGGACCTGGTCCGCCGGTGATCCTCCAGTCGCGCCACCGCCGGCCGCCTCGGCGACCGCTTGGGAGCGCATGGCACCCTCGACCGTTCATGAACGCATGTCGCGCTTGACCGCGACCGGCTCAGCTCGCGGGTGGGGCTCGCTTGCCGGCGGCGCGTTCATAGGCACGCAGGGTGTCGACGACCAGGCGGCGCTCGGCTGGGGCCAGCGGTTGGAGGGCCTCCCGCCAGGCGGCGGCCCCCGGACCGAGCCATGCCTCGATCGCCGGGCGGCCGACGTCGGCGATGCTCACGATTCGCCGCCGCCGGTCGTTGGGATCCTCGCGGCGCTCCACGACCCCGCCGCGGCTGAGGTCAGCGTGCAGTTCTACCGGGTCGTCGATGCACTCACCGAGAAACTCCCGAAGGTTGCCGACCATCTCTCCGACGCGAAAGCGGATCTCCTCGCGTTCACCGCCTACCCGCGGGAGGTCTGGCGGAAGATCTGGTCCTCGAACCCGCAGGAGCGCCTGAAAAGGGAAATCCGCCGCCGCACCGACGTCGTGGGTATCTTCCCCAGCCGTGAGGCCATCATACGGCTCGTCGGCGCCGTACTCGCCGAACAACACGATGAGTGGATCGAAACCCACCGTTACATCGGCCTGGAAATTCTCGCCAGAACCGACCCCGCTCAGAAAACCGCCGACACACCCGAGATCAGCGTGACACCCGAAGCCCTCCCCTGCATAACCTGAACCAGGATCACGCGGAGTCACTCTCCGTGCACCACGCCCATGGGCGTGACCTGATCCAGCGCTCGGTTGAATCCCCTCGGTGTGTCCGGAGATTCTGATGCACCCCGGACACGCCGGCGGTTCAATCAGAGCCGGATGACGACGACGGCGGTGTCGTCGGCTGGCTCGCTGTCCGCGCCCACCTCGGCCAGCAGCGCATCGGCCAGTGCCTCCGGATCGAGTCCCGGGTTGCGGCGGAGGCTGGCGGCAAGACGGGACAACCCGACGTCGATGTTCTCCCCGCGGCGTTCGATCAGGCCGTCGGTATACAGCGTCAGCGTGGCGCCGACCGCGAACGTCGCGGTGGCCTGGGACCGGGGCAGGTGTTCCGGGCTCGCGCCCAGCGGCGGGTCGACGGTCTGGTCGAGGAACTCGATGGCGCCGCCGACGTGCGCCAGTGCCGGCGGCGGATGACCTGCCCGGCTGTAGGTGACGGTGAGCGTGTCGTAGTCGGCGACCGCCTGCACGACGGTGGTCGACTCGGCGCCTTCTACCGACCGTGCGTACAGGTCCAGCACGTCCAGGGCGGCTGCGGGCCCGTCGGCCACTCGGACCATGGCGCTCAGTGCGCTGCGCAGTTGGCCCATCGTGCCCGTGGCCGACAGTCCGTGGCCGACGACGTCGCCCACGGCCACCGCGACGCGGTCCTCGGATAGCTCCACCAGTTCGTACCAGTCGCCGCACACGTTCATCGTGCTGGCGGCGGGCCGGTACCGCACTGCCGCCTTGACGCGCCCGGTCGGTGCGGGCGTGGGCAGCATTGCTTCCTGGAGGGCCAGGGCCACCTCGCGTTCCCGAGCGTGAGTTCGACGCAGCTGCTCGTTGCCTTCGTGTAGCTCCCGAGCACGGGCCAGCAGTTCCGTCTCCAGCGTGTGCTGCCGGTCGTCTCCCATTTCTCCGGCGCACATGCGGACGAGGTCGGTCGCCTCCTCCACCCGGTGCACCACCAGCGCCACCTGCCCGTCAGGATCAAGCACCGGAGTGTTGACCGTGCTCCAGTACCGCTCCTCGAACACAGCTGGACGCCCTGGCGCCTCCACGTCGTAACGCTGGACCGCCATGGTGTCGCGCTTCCCGGTGGCCAGCACTCGCCGTAGCGACGCGCCAAGTGCGCGCACCGCTGACGCGGACGGGTACTCCGGATTGTCCGGGAAAGCGTCGAACAGGTAGCGTCCCAGCAGGTTCTCGCGCGTACGCCCTGATACAGAAAGATATGCCTCGTTGGCGGCAAGTATGATTAATTCAGGGGTCAGTAGCAAGGTCGGGCTGGGGAGAACCCGAAAAACGGCCTCATAGTCGATCCTCGGCTCTCCCACCCGCTACCACCTCGACGACGCACCATCGGATATCTGACCTCCCAACGGTAGAACCGCAGGACGGAATGCGCCGACACTGACGTATTGGCGCAGTCCGCCACCGCGGCTGTCTGCCGGACAATGATCGATGATGTCGTCGCCGTAGCCGCGGCGGTCAGCTCCCGATAGCAAATCCTGCCGCCGGTCGGCGCTGGCGCCGCTCCCGACCTCCAAAGAAGCGGCGACGTTTGGTTCACAGCGGACGCAACCGTACAGATTGGGCGGTCGACCACACGTACTCCGCAACTGACTGCCAGCCCGTCTGCTCGGGTGATACATGCGGCGCGGCCCGGTGCCGCGCCTTGACCCACACCGGTGGACTTCCTGCGCGGCACGGTCCGAGTGGGTCTGTCGGGCGTTGTTGCGGTATGAGGAAGCAGCGCATGCTCGCATCCCGGCGACCGGCGGTCAGACGGTGGCGGCGAGTTCGCGGACGATATCCCCCTGGCAGGCACACCCTGAGGGCTGGGATCAGCGGGAGAGCAGCGCCTCCGGCCTTCCTGACTGACCGGCCCAGGGCGGAGGCCCGTGGCCCCTGTTTCGGGCGGCGGTCTGCGAGCCGCCGCCGTCCTCGTTCGACTCACAAGCGCCATCCGAGGCCGCCCCGTCGGTTCCGGACGCGGCGCAGTCCGACGCCGGGGCGGCGGCTACTGGCTGACCTGTCACGGCCGGGGCACCTTGCGCGCTGGTCGCGGCGCTCCCGGTGGTGTGCGTGGACGCAGCCCCGCCGGAGGAGCCGGCATCCTGCCCAACCGTGGACTCGCCGTCGGGCGGGGCGGTTGTGTCGGCCGATGGGCGGGAGGTCGGCGGCGAGGAGTGCATGGCCTTTGGAGTGGTGCCGTGGGCGGCCGCGGGGGGCTGGACCGCCGTTTCAGGGTCGGATGCCGCCAGCAGGCTGGCCGCAGCGGCGAGGGCGACGAGCATCCCGGCGACGGGTACCAGCGCACGGCGACGCCTACGGCCGCCCGCATCCGCAGCGGTGTGCGCGGTGGCCGGCTCGGCTGGTGGGGAGGCGGTGAGTCCGTCGGGAACGGTGTCCAGGTCCACGATCGAGAACCGTGCGGACGGCAGGGGCGAGGATGCTGCCGAGGAACCAGCGGGGGCGGGGGAGGACCGCCGGGGCGGCGGAGCCTGGGCCAGACGCTCTGCGGGTGGCTCTGCGGGCTCTGCGATCGGCGCTGTCGGGGGTCCGCCTGCGGGCGAGGCGGTGGACAATTCGCCGAGGAGGCGGCTCGCGCTCGGACGGCGGTCGGGCTGCTTGCGCACTGTCGCGGCGACCACCGTTCGCAGGTGTCGCGGGAGAGCCGTCAGGTCGGGCTCGGCATGGACCGTCCGGTAGAGGAGGGAACTAAGCGGACCGTCGCCGAACGGAGCCCTCCCGGCGGCCGCGTAGGCGAGGGTGAGCCCCAGGGCGAAGACGTCCGCGGCGGGCCCGGGGCGGTCGGCTGTGTCGAGAAGCTCCGGGGCCATGTATCCAACGCTGCCGAGAACCACCCCGGTCGCGGTGACGGTGCCGGGGAGCCCGGCGGCAATGCCGAAGTCGATGACCTTCGCGCCGTCGGGGGCCAGCATGACGTTGCCCGGTTTCAGGTCGCGGTGCACCACTCCGGCCTGATGGATGGCGACCAGCGCCGAGGCCAGCTCGATCGCCAGTCTCCGCAGACGGTCCGCCGGCAGTGGGCCGTGCCTGGCGACCGCCGTCAGCAGGTCGGATCCCGGGACGTACTCCGCGGCCAGCCATGGCTGCTCCGCTTGGGGGTCGGCATCGAGTAGCCGCGCCACCCGCGGGCTGTCGATCGCCGCTGCCGCGGCCACCTCCCTGCTGAAGCGTCGGACGAAGTCCGGATCGTCGGCGTACTCGTCCCGCAGGACCTTCACGGCGGCCTGCCGGCCCGCGGCGTCCACTCCCAGGTAGACCACACCCATCCCGCCGCGGCCCAGCCGCGCGGCGAGCTGGAACGGACCGACGGATGCAGGATCTCCGTGGCGCAGCGCCTTCACCGATGCCCCAGCCTCTCGACGTCGCCGCACCCGCCCCGAGCGCGTCCGCCGTACATGCCCGCACGTTCACGCCGTATCCCCGCGAGGTCCCGCATCCGGTGAGTGTCGACTTCCGGTTCGACGCCACAGAGGGCCTGGTCCGTACGCTGTCCGGCCCTTGCGGCACGAGGGATCCACGTCAGTGCCGCCTGCCCCGGCCTCGTCGACACCCCGCGGGCTTCGGCGAGTGTCACGGGCCGGACCGACCCGTCTTGTCCGCCGCGGCAAGCAGGGCATCGCGTTCGTCGTCTGTCAGCAGCCGGGCGGCGCCGTCTACCTGCACGAACTGGCCGAACCAGGCCATGTAGCCCGGGGTGCGCGCGACCACCTCGGGCGGACCCTGAGGGCTGGTCGGTCACGAGGAGCGGTCGCACGGACAGCCTCCAGGCTCCGTCCACCACCCACCGGCCCGGGTCGAACCACCGGTCATTCGCTCGGTGACGAGCGCGCGGTCTGCTGGCCGGTGAGGAGCTGCGCACGGCGGTGGACGTCGCGGGGGGAGCAGCGGCGCTCGAGTCGGTTCTGCAGAAGTGACCGGGCGATGTTGGGTCGGTTGGCCTGGATGGCGCAGTAGATCGTGGTGTCCTCGACGATCTCGCGCTGGGCGGCGCTGCCCCCGAGCCGCTCGACGCCGGGCAGGGCGATCAGCGCGTCGGTGGCCCGGTCGGGATCACCGTGCAGGAGGTGCATCAGGGCGTCGGCCAGTGGCGCGACGGTTTCGGTGAACACCTGGCTGGTCCGGGCGGCCGCGGACCGGCGCAGTTGCGCGAGTCGGCGGCAGTCGCCCGCGGCGGCGAGGGCGACCGCCGAGTGCAGCCCGACGAAGGGTGTCGGCGGATCGACGAGCAACGTGCCGGGGACGGTCTCCAGCACCGGTCCGAGTTCCACCGACGTCCAGGCGCCGGCCGCGAAGCCGCGCCACAGCAGCGACGCGGAGTCGATCAGCGCCCGGACGCCGGAGACGGCCGGCGGCGAGAGCTGGGTCGAGAAACGAGCCCGGGCCGCGCTGTCGTCACCGAGCGCGAGTTCGTGCAGGGCCGCGTGCCAGGCGAAGTGCGCCCGGTGCGACGAATCCGACCCGCAGGTCGAGATCCAGGCGTCCAACCAGGCCAGCCCGGCCTCGTGGTCGCCGGTCTCGTAGTGGACGTGGGTCTTCGCGTGGACGGCGTGGCCGGCGGTCGGTTCGACGGCCAGCGCCAGTGCGGCGAGCTCGGCCGCCTCGTCCCAGTTCTCCTGCTCCTGGCGGGTGAAGGCGAGCAGCCCCCGGTACCACCAGTCGTCGCGGTAGACGGCCGCCAGTCCTTCGACCAGGGCCCAGGCCTCGGCAGGGATCTCCGTCGCGCCGCTGAACGCGATCGTCGGCACGGCGATGCTGACGGCCAGCGCGTCTTCCGGGTAAGCGTGGATGTAGCTCAGCAGGGCCGCGGCCGAACCGGCCCCCGGCTCGCGGATACGGGCGGCGACCACCTCGATGAAGCGCCGCTCACGCTCGTCGGCCCGGGCGGCGTGGCGTTGTGCGTCCCGCAGGGCCGTCTCCACGTCGACGTCGGCGCCCCATTCGGCACCGAGCAGGGCCAGTACCGCCTGCCCGAGGGCGAACTGGGGGTCGGCCGCGACCGCCTCGGCGACCAGCGTCCCGGCTCCGGACCGCACTCGCAGGATCTGTCCGAGCCCGGCGACATAGCGGTCGGCCGCCTCCGGGCTGGCGGTGAGGGGCAAACCATAGGGGTCGCGCACCCGCCGGACGACCCGTGGCCCGGGCAGGGCGGCCACGACGGGGCGGGCGAGCGCGGCCGCCTGGCCGCGGATCTCGGGGATCGCCGTGCTCTCCCACAGCTCCCCCCGCCGCAACGGCCCGATGGCCCAGATCGCCGGCCGGGGTCCGTCGGCCGCGACCAGCCGCCCGGACCCCTCGGTGGCGAAGCCCAGGTCCAGGCTGTCCGGGGTAGCCAGGCCGGAGGCGAGCAGGTTCATGACCAGGGGATCATGACTGGTCCGCACGCTGGCGCCCGCACCGGTGCAGTTGACCACGGCCGCGGCGAGCACCCGGGAGCCGTCACTCAGCGAGACCTCGACGCCGGCCGCGGTCTCCCGGGCGTCGACGACCCGCGCGGCGTGCACGACCAGCGATCCCTCGGCGCGGCGCTGCTCCAGCCAGGCGTGGACCGCGGGGTCGACGCGGTGCCGGACCTGGTCCCAGCGCCGCATCGTCGTGGCGACGAAGCTCGACCGGGCAGCCGCGTCCAGCCGTGACCACAGCTCGGCCGTCACCGGGCGCAGCCCGTCCACGGCTCGCCGCCAGTCGCCACCGGCCGCGCGGATGTGATCGAAGACAAGGTGGCGGGCCCGGGCGAGGCTCACCGGACCGTCGGGCAGCTCCGGGGCGGCGAGCGGCGGCGCCGGGTCCAGCGCGTGGGGGAGCGGAAGCAGCCCATGACGCGAGGTCACGTGCAGGCGCACGCCGGCCCGGCTCCAGCGCTGGGCCATGTCGGCCATGGTCAGGCCCGAGCCGACAAGGAGCACGTCGCTGCCGGCCGGGACGCGAGGCTGGGAATCGGCCCGCCACGGATCACTGACGAACCGCGGCGACCGGGCCAGCGCCGGCGGAGCCCACGACGTCGTCGGAGCACCGTGCCCGAGCGCGAGGACGACGGCGTCGACCGGATGGCTGGTCCCGTCGTCGAGCGTCAGCCGCAGCCGGCGGCCGTGCCGGCGGACGTCCGTCGCGCGGGCGCACACCCGCTCGCAGCGCACCCCGGTCGCGGCGCGCAGCGTCTCCTCCAGCGTGTGGCGGAGGTAGTCGGCGTAGAACTGGCGGGGCGCGAAGCCACCGGAAGGAAAGTCGACCGCGACGTGCCGGCGAAGCCAGCGCAGGAAGTGCTGCGGGTCATCGTCGAACGCGCTCATCTTCGCGGCCGGGACATTGAGCCGGTGCCGCGGATCTCGCGTCCGATAAGCCAGGCCCTCACCGACGTCGTCCGGCTCGACGAGCAATATCGTGAACCTACGGCCGGTAACCGCCACGGACCTTGCCAGTTGGGTGGTCGCGAGGCAACCGCTCGCCCCGCCACCCACCACCGCGACGACCACCGGCGCACTCATCGGGACCGTCGACAGTATGCGTGCGGACACCTGGTCATAGAGAGATCTCCTTCCCCGTTTATTCCGGTTGATACCAGGTTAAGCCCAGGTGTGGCAGGCCGTGACCCAGATCGACAGACCGTCCCGAACGATCAACGTGCGGAGAGCCGGGTACCGGAGCCCGTGCTGGAATGATGTGAACATGCGTCCCAGCTCTGGTGCACGGTGGTCGATCGGGTCGATGTCCGACCGCTGACAGGCATGTCCGCCCGTTCGCCGCGTCCGCCCACCCGGTCTCGAGATCCGCGAGGGCGTCCAGATGTCGGTCCAGATGCCGGCGAGCCCCACGGGTCGAGAGCATCGAGACCGAGATGAAGCTGCCGCGCGATTTACACAAGGCAGCGGGATGTGTGCCTTACGAAATGCTCCCGTGACAGCACGTTTACGTCGTCATGCGCCCGGGAATGGCGGAGCCACCTACGGTCGGCCGACCGTAGGATGCACGGCCCGGGGACGACGTGGTGCGACTGTCAGCGCGGTAGCCGCCGGACACCCTCCGGCTTTGAACGTCTGCTGTCCGCGCGTCGCTTCCGGTGGCGCGATGTGGGGTGGTGAGCACGGCCTATGGGAATCCGACAAGCCCGTCGACCCCGTGAACCTCACGGAGTCGGCCGGCATCTCGGCCACGATCCGGAAACGCCTGGATCCGCCCGCGGTACGCCCGGATCCGCCCGCGGTACGCCGAGCCGTGACACGCCGAGCCGCGGCACTCCGAGAGGCCGGGGCGGCCGGTCCACGGCGGCCGCCATGGGAGCGCTGGTACTGGCCGCGGTGCTGGCCCTGGGCGCCTGCGGCGGTTCCGGTGACGGAGCTGGCCGCGGCCCGGTGCGGCTGACCTGGTACGTCTACAACGAGTCGTCCGGTTCGTTCGCGAAGGCGGCCGCGGACTGCTCGGCCGCGTCGAACGGCCGGTACACGATCGGCGTCAACATGCTGCCGAACGATTCGGACGGGCAGCGCCAGCAGCTGGTGCGGCGGCTCGCCGCCGAGGACTCCTCGATGGACATCCTCGCGCTGGACGTGACCTGGACCGCCGAGTTCGCCGAAGCCGGCTGGATCGTGCCGTTCCCGGCGGCGGAGGCCAGGCGGCTCACCGACGGGATGCTGCCGGCCGCGGTGCGGACCGGCACCTGGGAGAACCAGCTCCACGCCGTGCCGCTGAACACCAACGTCCAGCTCCTGTGGTACCGCAAGGATCTGGTGCCGCGGCCGCCGCGGACCTGGGACGAGATGCTGGCGGACGCCCGGCGGCTGGCCGAGCAGGGCAAGCCGCACCACGTCGAGGTACAGGGTGCCCAGTACGAGGGCTACACCGTGCTGTTCAACTCGCTGGTGGCCTCGGCCGGCGGCCAGATCCTCAACGAGGACGGCACCCAGGTGGTGCTCGGCACGCCGGCGCAGCGGGCCGTCGAGGCGATCCGGGCGCTGGCGCACTCACCGGCCGCCGACCCGTCCTGGTCGAACCAGCGGGAGGACGACAACAGGCTCGCGTTCGAGACGGGTTCGGCCGCCTTCCAGCTGAACTACCCGTTCATCTATCCGTCGGCCCGGCAGAACAACCCGCGGCTGGCCGAGCAGATCGGCTGGGCACAGTGGCCGACGCTGGTGCCCGGTCAGCCGTCGCACAGCACGATCGGCGGGTACAACCTCGCGATCGGCGCCTACAGCCCGCACCGGGCCGCCGCGGCCGCCGCGATCGCGTGCCTGACCGGCCGGGACAACCAGATCCGCGACGCGATCGACGGCGGGCTCCCGCCGACCCTCGAGGACCTCTACACCGACCAGGAGTTCATCGACGGCGGCTACCCGTTCGCGTCGGCCATCTACACGGCGCTGCAGAACGCCAGCGTGCGGCCGCGGACGCCGGCCTACCAGAGCGTGTCGCTGCAGATCGCGCACACCCTCTCACCGCCGTCCTCGGCGAGTCTCGGCAGGCTCGGGCAGCTGCGCGGGGCGATCGCCGACGCCCTCGAGTCGAAGGGACTGGTGCCGTGACCGCGAACGGAGCGGAGCCTGGCGCGCGGCGCCTGTCCGAGCGGCGAGGGCAGGAGCGCGGCGACGTGCGCAGTCCGAGCGAGCCGGGGACGCGGCGGAAAGCTCCGCTTTCGGCGCGGGCACGAGCCGAACGCCGGCTCGGCTGGGCGCTGTGCGCGCCGGCGGTCGTCGTCATCCTGGCCGTGACCGGCTATCCCGTCGGGTACGCGGTCTATCTGTCGCTGCACCGCTATGACCTGCGGTTCCCCGCCGACTCCGAGTTCGTCGGGCTGACGAACTACGCGACTGTGCTGACCTCGCCGCTGTGGTGGCAGGCACTCGCGGTGACCGTGATCATCGCGGTCATCTCGGTGGCGATTCAGTTCGTGCTCGGGCTGGCGCTCGCGCTGGCGATGCACCGGGCACTGATCGGCCGCGGGCTGATCCGGACGGTGATCCTCATTCCGTACGGGATCGTGACCGTGGTGGCCGCGTTCGGCTGGCGGTACGCGTGGACACCGGACACCGGCTATCTGTCCGGCCTGTTCGGTGACGCCGCCCCGCTGACCTCGCAGGTCCACGGCATCGCCGTGATCGTCCTGGCCGAGGTGTGGAAGACGACGCCGTTCATGGCGCTGCTGCTGCTCGCCGGGCTGGCGCTGGTTCCGGAGGACCTGCTGCGGGCGGCGAAGGTCGACGGGGCGACCGCCTGGCAGCGGCTGACCCGGGTGATCCTGCCGTTGATGAAGCCGGCGATCCTGGTCGCGCTGCTGTTCCGGGTGCTGGACGCGTTCCGCATCTTCGACAGCATCTACGTGCTGACCGCCGGGGCGTACGACACCCGGTCGGTGTCGATCCTGGGTTACGACAACCTGTTCACGGCGCTGAACCTGGGTGTCGGCTCCTCGTTGTCGGTGCTCATCTTCCTCGTCGTGGCGCTCGTGGCGTTCGTTTTCGTCAAGGGGTTCGGCGCCGCCGCGCCCGGTGGGGAGGGCCACCGCTGATGACCACCGTCACCTCCGCTCCCGCCGCCGGCCCCGCCGCGGCGCGCGCCCGGCGCCCGTCGCGGGACCGCACCGCGCTGCTCGGCTGGTCGGCCGCGAACCTCGTCATCGTCGGGATGTCGCTGGTGCCGTTGCTGTGGCTGGTGTCGCTGTCGTTCAAGACCCCGGCCAGCATCACCGACGGCAGCTTCATCCCGCAGGAGTGGACCTTCGAGAACTACCGGGAGATCTTCGGCGAGTCCCTGTTCACCCGGGCACTGCTGAACAGCCTCGGGATCGCGCTCATCTCCACCGCGCTCGCGGTGGTTCTCGGCTCGATGGCCGCCTACGCGATAGCCCGGCTCGAATTCCCCGGCAAGCGGCTGCTCGTCGGCCTGGCCCTGCTGATCGCCATGTTCCCGCAGATCTCCCTGGTCAGCCCACTGTTCAACCTGTGGCGCCAGATCGGCATCTTCGACACCTGGCTCGGGCTGATCATCCCGTACCTGACGTTCTCCCTGCCGCTGGCCATCTACACGTTGTCGGCGTTCTTCCGGGAGATCCCCTGGGACCTGGAGAAGGCCGCGCAGGTCGACGGAGCCACCCCGCGGCAGGCGTTCCTGCGGGTCATCGCCCCGCTGGCCGCGCCGGGTATGGTGACCACCGCGATCCTGGTCTTCATCTTCTGCTGGAACGACTTCCTGTTCGCCATCTCGCTGACGTCGACGGAGCAGTCGCGGACCGTTCCGGCCGCCATCGCGTTCTTCACCGGCGCGTCGCAGTTCGCCCAGCCGATCGGGTCGATCGCGGCGGCGGCCGTCGTCATCACCATCCCGATCATCGTTTTCGTGCTGCTGTTCCAACGTCGGATCGTCGCCGGGCTGACCTCCGGCGCGGTGAAGGGATAGGCCCGCCCATGGCCGACATCGTTCTAGACCACGTCACCAAGCGGTTCCCGGACGGCCGGCTCGCGGTGGACGACGCCAGCCTCTCCATCGCGGACGGCGAGTTCGTCATCCTCGTCGGCCCGTCCGGGTGCGGGAAGTCGACCACCCTGAACATGATCGCCGGCCTGGAGGACATCTCCTCCGGCGAGCTGCGGATCGGCGGCAAGGTGGTCAACGACCTGGCGCCGAAGGACCGCGACATCGCCATGGTGTTCCAGAGCTACGCCCTGTACCCGCACATGTCGGTCCGGAAGAACATGGGCTTCGCCCTGGCGCTGGCGAAACGGCCGAAGGAGGAGATCGACCAGAAGGTCGAGGAGGCCGCCCGGGTGCTCGACCTCACCGAGCACCTGGACCGCAGGCCGGCCCAGCTCTCCGGTGGGCAGCGGCAGCGGGTCGCGATGGGCCGCGCGATCGTCCGCTCCCCGAAGGCGTTCCTGATGGACGAGCCGCTGTCCAACCTGGACGCCAAGCTGCGGGTGCAGATGCGCACCGAGGTGTCCCGCATCCAGAACCGGCTCGGCACGACCATGGTGTACGTCACCCACGACCAGACCGAGGCGATGACGCTGGGCGACCGGGTGGCGGTGCTGCGGTCCGGGCGGATCCAGCAGGTCGGCACGCCGACCGAGCTGTACAGCCGGCCGGCGACGGTGTTCGTGGCCGGTTTCATCGGCTCACCCGCGATGAACTTCGTGCCGGCGACCGTCGAGGAGGGCGAGCTGCGCACCCCTCTCGGGGCGATCGTCCCGGACGAGCGCCAGCGGCGGCTGCTGGATGGCTGGACCGGGGCGGCGGCCGACCGCCGGTCGCTGATCGTCGGGGCGCGGCCCGAGCACTTCGAGGACGCGGCGCTGGAGCAGGCGGTGGACCGCCCGGGACTGCGGTTCACGGTCACGGTGGACGTGCTGGAGCGGCTCGGTTCGGACAGCTTCGCCTACTTCACCCTGGCGGGTGGGCAGGCCCGGACCGCCGACCTGGAGGAGCTGGCCCATGACGCGGGCACGGTCGAGCTGTCCGGCAAGGCGGAACAGGTGGTCGCCCGGCTCGACGCGGCCAGCCGGATCCGGGAGGGCGAGAAGGCCGAGCTGTGGCTGGACGTCCACCAGCTGCACCTGTTCGACCCCGACACCGGCCGCAACCTGGACGCCCCGGCCACGGCCTGACGCGGCCACGGCATGGCGTGGCAGTGCGGTGTCCGGCCTTCGGTAGATCGGCCTGAACGCTGGAGGTCGTCTGGCGTGATGTCAACGCATGGCGCGAACGACGTCCAGGGCGAAGTCGACGTACTGACTGGCGATCAGCTCGGGGGAGTAGCGGCCGGCGGGCGACCACCACTGCGGCAGCGCCGTACACATGGTGACGACGGCACGCGCCGCCTCCCGGGGCAGCGGGGTCGCCATCAGCCCGCGCCGACACCCCTCGACCACCTCGTCGTCGACCATGTGCTGTACGTCCTGGTGGGCGGCGGCGGCGATGCGGGTGCGGTCCGGCTCCGCGAGGCTGCGCATCTCGCTTGAGCCGATGAAGCCCAGCTGGCGACGGTGGGTGTGGTAGAGGCTCAGGCACTCGACGAGCATGGTGAGCCGCTCGACCGGCCCGTCGCCCTCGGCCCTGGCGGCGCGGCTGCGCTCCAGCAGGTCGTCCATGGTCAGGTCGAGCAGGGCGACGAGGAGATGCTGCTTCGTCGGCCAGTGGTGGTAGACCCCGGGGGCCGAGAGCCCGGCGCGTTGGGCGATATCCCGGATGCTCGCGCCGTGGTAGCCGAGCTCGACGAAGGCGTCGAGCGCGCCGGCCAGTGGCGGGGCGAGCTCCAGTGGCGGGAAGTCCCGCCAGCTTCGGGCCGGGGCCTGCGTCGGGACGACGGTGTGCGGCGCGCGCAGCTGCTTCGGATCCGCGCCGAAGAGGCGGGCCGCCGCACTGAGCCGGTCGTCGCCGATTCTCGTGTGACCGTTCTCGACGGCGCTCCAGGTGCCGATGCTGACGCCGAGCGCCTGCGCGGTCTCGCGCAGGGTGAGGCTGGCGGCGCGCCGAGCCGTCCGCCGAGCGCCTCTCGTTCGAGCCGGTCCTCAGGTGTCATCTCGCGTGCTGGTGCGACGATCGCCCTCCTGGGGCCCCGACCCTACTGCCGGACCCGCCTCGGGGTCCGCTGCGCGTCGAGCTGCTCTCGGGGGGACGGTCCAACCTGACGTACCTGATCAGGGGCGGCCGCGACCGGTGAATCCTGCGCCGTCCCCCGCTGGGGCACGTGCTCGCCACCGCCCACGACATGGACCGCGAGTACCGCATGCTCGACGCGCTGCAGCACACCGACGTCCCGGTGCCGAGGCCGCGACTGCGGGCCGGAGCTGAGATCATCGGAGCGCCCTTCTACGTCATGGACTTCAGCGACGGTGTCGTGCTCCGGGAACGGCGGCAGCTCGAGGCGCTCGCGGGCCGGGTGCCGGCGGCCCTGGCGGAAGCCCTCGTCGACGTCCTCACGCGGTTGCACCGCACGGATTTCGTGGCGGTGGGGCTCGCCGACCTCGGCCGCCCGGACGGCTATCTCGAGCGGCAGCTGCGTCGCTGGGCCGCGCAGTTCGCGGCCTCGCGCAGCCGCGACCTGCCCGAGCTCGTCCGGCTGGGGACGCGCCTGGGGCGGCGGTTGCCGACCCCGCAGACGGCGGCGATCGTCCATGGGGACTACCGCCTGGACAACGTCACCGTCGATCCGGCCGATGGGCGCGTGCTCGCGGTACTCGACTGGGAGATGGCGACGATGGGCGACCCGCTCACGGATCTCGCCTCCGCGGTGCTCCGGTGGGACGGCATCCGCGGCCTGGACAGCCCGGTCGCGGCGGTGCCGGGAGACGTGCCCGGCTTCCCGGACAGCCAGGTGATCGTCGATTCCTACGCCCGAAGGACCGACCGGGATCTGTCCGACCTTCCGTGGTACCTGGGCTTCGCCTTCTACAAGATCGCGACGATCTTCGAGGGCATCCACTTCCGCCTGCAGCAGGGGCTGACCGTCGGCGACGGGTTCGAGCGGCTGGGCGTCGTGGTTCCCGCGCTGGTCGAGCGTGGACACGCCGCGCTCGACGCGGTGGACCTAGTCGCTGGTTGGTCAGGTTGGGGCGACTAGGGTCTGTTCCAAGTTCGGATCATGGGGTTGGCAGGGTGCGTAGCCAGAGGATGGATCCGCGCAGGTGGAGTCCTGCGGCGTAGCTTTCGGGTGTCTTGTCGTAGCGGGTGGCCAGACCCCGC
>NZ_UBIZ01000120.1:0-9868 GCF_900465275.1 Parafrankia sp. Ea1.12
GTGTTGGGGGGCTGGGGAGTAGCTGGGACGGGTGCCTCCGGGTAGGGCGCGGTCGGGGACGCCGCGTCCAGCTGGGGCCCGGCAGGGACCTGTGCTCCCGGCGCGCCCGGGTAGTGCGCGGCTGGGAAAGATGCGCCTGGGTGTCGCGTCGCCGGGAACGGGGAACCCGGGTAGGCCGCCGCTGGGAACGGGGCGCTGCCTGAGTGCTGCGCCGCCGGGAACGGTGCGTCTGGGTGCTGCGCTGGGAACGGCGCGCCTGGGTGCTGCGCCGCCGGGAACGGGGCGCTCGGGTAGGGCACGGCGTGGAAGGGCGGGTATTCCGCCGGTCCTGGATTCGGACCGCCGGGGGACCAGCCCGCCGGTCCGCCGGGTGGATATCCCGTGACCCCGGCATGGGGCTGGCGGCCTGCCGTCAGCCGTACGTACGCGCGGCGAGTTCGTTCGGCGAGCACGGCGGACACGACGGCCCAGCCGGGCGCGTCCGAAGGGGGTTGCGGTGCTACCGCCGCGCGGATCTCGTACAGCAGGGCACCGCCGATCCGCTCCCGGGAATCGTCCGAGAGCTCGTGTGCCCGGGCCAGGAAGCGGCGGGCGCGCACGGCGAGCTCGTCGTCCACACCGGTCAGGTCGAGGGTGCTGACCCAGCCGACCAGCGGCGGCGGGACGGTCGGGAGCGCGCCGATGGTACGCGGCACGTTCGCCTGCAGGACGACGGTGCCGGCGAAGACGTCACCGAGGCGCTTGGAGCGGCTCGAGCAGAGCATGCAGATCACGGCGGGCAGGCCGAGCAACAGCCCTGGCCGCTCGGCGACCGTGCCGATCAGCCCCCTGGTGAGCGCGTGCCGGAAGCGGATCGGACCACCGTCGTCACGGACGACCCGCAGGCCCAGCACCATCTTCCCGACCGTGCGGCCCCGCATGAAGGTCTCGCACGCGACGGGATACCCGAGGACGACACCCACATAGATGACGAGGAAGAGGGCGGCCGTCAGGGCCTCGTCGCCCGGCTGGACCACGAGGAAGCCCGCGATGGCGATCGTGTACAGGGCGTAGCTCTGGATGGCGAGGTCGATGAGCCCGGCGATCATGCGGGAGCCCAGCCGGGCGACCCGCAGGTCGATGGCGACGGCCTCACCCGTGACCACCTGGTTCATCCGCCGCTCCCCGCGCGCCTGCAGCCGTTCCGGTCACGACCGATCATGCCCGGCACGCGCGGGGCGCGGACCGGTCTGGAAGAGTAAGCCTCCCATGGACCTCGATGCGTACGTCGCCGTCCACCGTCCGGAATGGATTCGGCTGGGCCAGCTGGTCGACCGGGCCGGCCGGCCGCGGCGGATGTCCGCCGACGAGCTCGACGAGATGGTCGAGCTGTACCAGCGCGCCGCCACCCACCTGTCGGTGATCCGCGGCCGGTCCCACGACCCCAACCTGGTCGACGATCTGGCGAGTCTGGTCACCCGGGGCCGGGCCGCGGTCGTCGGTGCGCCGGACCAGGGCTGGCATGTCGTGGGCAGGTTCTTCGCCGTCACGTTCCCCGCCGCGGTCTACGTGCGCCGTTACTGGGTGATCGCGACCACGGTGATGTCGCTGCTGGTCGCGCTCGCGTTCGCGCTCTGGATCATGAACAACGGGGACGCCCGGGCGAACCTCGTCCCGCCCGACGAGGTGGCCGACCTGTGCCGGTCGGATTTCGCCAGCTACTACACCGAGAACCCGGCCTCGTCGTTCGCCAGCCAGGTCTGGACCAACAACGCCTGGGTGGCGGCACAGGCGGTGGCCTTCGGTGTCCTGTTCGGCATCCCGACGCTTCTCGTCCTGCTGCTGAACTCGGTGAACCTGGGCATCGTCGGCGGCTACATGGGCAGCTGCGGGGAGGGCGGGCAGTTCTTCTCCCTCATCCTGCCGCACGGGATGCTGGAGCTCACCGTGGTCTTCGTGGCCGGCGCGGTCGGCCTGCGGCTGGGATGGTCGATCATCGCCCCGGGGCCTCGGCGCCGGGTGGAGGCGCTGGCGGCCGAGGGGAGGGCCGCGATCGGGATTGTCCTGGGGATGGCGGTCGTGCTCGCCATCTCCGGGGTCATCGAGGCGTTCGTGACACCGTCGTCCCTGCCCACCGCGATCCGGATCGGGATCGGTGCGCTGGCCTGGGCGGGTTTCGTCGCCTACGTGTGGATCTACGGGAGTCGCGCGGTCGCCGCCGGAGAACGGGGCGATCTCGAAGAGTCCCTGGCCGCGGATCTCGTGCCCGTGGCTTAGTGCCGCCGTGACGTCGTGAGCGTAGTGACGCCCCAGACGCCCTGGCGCTGTGACGCCGCGCGGCGGCGGCCGTCCAGCTCGGGCTCGGGTCGGCCGCCGGTTCGGTCGGCCGTCCTAGCCGATCAGGAGTTCCTCGCCCCGGTACATCTCGGAGAGGAAATAGTCCGGACGGCGGAGCAGCTCGAGCGCCAGCGCCAGCCGGCGGCCGAGGGCCAGCAGCTTGATGAGGTCCGCGGTCGCGCCGTGGGGCGGCAGGGACCCGTCCGCGCGGGCCGTGCCCTGGTCCAGGCCGTGGTTGAGATCGAGGGCGACGGCGAGCGCGGCGCACTGGGCGTCCGAAAGCGCGGGGAGCCCGGCGAGACCGGCGAGCGAGGGCACCGCGCCGTGTGGCGGGGCGGCGGGCGCCCGAGCCGGGAGCGTGCCGGCGGCGGGCGGCTCGTCCGGAAGCGTCGGGCTGGGGATCATCGCGCCGGATCGCGCGCTGCCCGCACCGTTCGCGAGAGCGTGCATGATCTGGGTGCTGGAGCAGACCAGTGGATTGCCGCGCAGCAGCCAGTGCAGGGCTCGGGCTAGGTCGCGCGCGTCGCGCCGCCCGTATCCGGCGGCGAACAGCGCGCACGCCTCGCGCCCTACGCCGTCGGCATCCGCGGCGCCGAGCGCGCCGATGCGTGCCGCAAGATCCGGATCAAGGATGTCCACCCGCCTATCGTGCCGGCCGTCCTCGACCGTGAGCAAGAGCAGCTTTATTTCCGTACCCACAGAACTTGCGCTGCTCTGAGGCACACAAAATCTTCTGAGCTGTGCCAAGCTCAGCTTGTGCCTCAGCACGAGCGCGGACGCGGTCCCGACCCCCGGATCACCCTTGCCAGGTTGCGGGTCTTCGTCTCGGTCGCGGAGCTCGACTGCTCGGTCAGCCGGGCCGCGGACGAGCTCCGCCAGACCCCGAACGCCGTCCGGCAGAACCTCGACCTGCTCCAGTCGGCCTTCGCCGGCCGCAGCCTCTTCGCCCAGGACCGGCGTGGCCTTTCGGTGTTCGGGACGGAGGTGTACCGCCAGGCGCGGGAGATGATGGACCGCTGGGGCGCGTTGTCGGACGCCGGCTCGTCGACGCTGCGCATCACGTTCCTCCCGCAGCACGCGCACCTGGTCTCCGCGGTGATGCGCCGGCTGCGCGTGACGGTCGCCGACGAACGTCCCGGCGGTGACGCCGGCGGGCGTGACGGCCGGTCGGATGACCACATCGAGTGCACCACCAACGTGCTGGGCGAGCAGGACCGGTCGATGGTCGTGTTCGAGGAGAACGTCATCGGGTCGCTCCTGCACGGCGCGACGGACCTCGTCATCGGCCCGCCGCCCAGGCGGGTGGGCGATCCGCCCGCCCTCGACCGGCACCGGCTCTACACATCCCGGCTCGAGGCGATGATCGACTCCGCCGAGGCCGAGGCCGAGGCCGAGCACGGCATCGAGCTTCGGGATCTGGTCCGGCGCCGGCTGCTGGTGCCGCCGTTGCCCGCACGCTCCCGTCAGATGCTCGAGCGGGAGATCGCCGAGCACATTGCGGACGATCCGGGGATCGCGGCCCGGGTCGCGCACGAGGCGTATGGCACCAAGGTGCTCGTCGCGTTCGGCCAGGACGGTCACGGCACCGTCGTCGTCCCGTCCGACATCGCGTTGCCGTTCAAGAGCGGCAGCTCGTTCGCGGGCACGCGGGCGGGCTCGTTCCGCTGGGTCCCGGTCCGCCGCGACGGTGTCGACCTGACCCAGGAGGTCTACGCGACCACGCGCGTCGATCCGGGGGAGCGGGCGCTGCGCGTCGTCCGGGAGCTGCGTGCCGTCGTGCGCGAGACGGGCCTGGACGCCGCCGCGGAGCCCCGGGAGCGTCCGGGCACCCCGGATCTCGCGCGGGGGGCCGCCGCGCGGGCCGCGGTCACAGGCGCCCGCGGGCCTTCAGCATGAGGTAGGTGTCGGTGACCAGCGCCGCGTAGTGCGCCGGTGCCACGTCCACCACCTCGACGCCGCGGCGGCGCAGCGCCTCGGTCAGCTCGCGCCGCCGCAGCAGCGTCTGCTCCGCCGCCGCCGCCGCGTACACCTGGTGGACGTCGCCGTGCCCGGCTGTGAGCTCGTCAAGCCGGGGGTCGCGCAGCGCGGCCACGAGCACCGTGTGCCGGGAGGTCAGCGTGGGCAGCGCCGGCAGCAGGCCGTCCTCGATCACCGCCGGGACAAGCTCGGTGAAGATGACGACGAGGGCACGCCGGGAGGCGTTGCGCAGCACCGCCGAGGCCATCCCGGCGTGGTCGGCCTCGACGAGGGCCGGTTCCAGGGTGGCCATCGCATCGCTCATCCGGGCCAGCAGGCCGTTGTCCCGTGAGGTCGGCAGGGAGATCCGGCTGGTGCTGTCGTGGGCGACCAGCCCGACCCGGTCCCCGGCCCGCAGGGCGACGGCGGTGAGCAGCAGTGCGGCGTCCAACGCATGGTCCAGCCGGGGGACGTCGCCGACCCGGCCGGCTGACGTCCGGCCGGTGTCGAGGACGCAGATGACCCGGCGGTCCCGTTCGGGCCGGAAGGTGCGGACGACCACCGAGCCGTGGTGGCGGGCGGTGGCCCGCCAGTCGATCGTCCGCACGTCGTCGCCGACGACGTACTCCCGCAGGCTGTCGAACTCCGAGCCGGCGCCGCCGCCGCGGATCGCGACCTCGCCCTCCACCTCGCGCAACCGGGCCAGCGCGGCCGGCAGGTGCCGGCGGGACGAGAACGGCGGCAGCACCCGCACCCGCCACGGGCAGTGGTGCCGGCCCTGCCGCCCGGCCAGGCCCAGCGGGCCCAGCGAGCGCACGGTGATGCGGACGGGCATCCGGTCACCGCGCCGGGTCGGGTTCAGCGTGGTCTCCAGGAACCGGCGCTCGCCCGTTGGCACCGTCACCCGGTGCACCCGCGGTCGGGCGCCGGCGGACGGCGGCCAGCCGTCGCGGATGCGGGCCCGCACGGTGCGGGTTCCGTCGTTGGCGACGGTCAGCACGAGCGGAACCGGCTGACCCAGCCGGGCCGCGGTCGGTCCGGAGCGGGCGAACGTGCACGCGCGCACCTGCCCCGCCAGCCACACGTCGACGCAGATCAGCGCGACGACCAGCAGGTTCACCAGCACGAAGGTCGCGCCCGGCGCCGGGGAGAGAACCACCACGACGATGCCGAGCGCGACCAGCGCCACGGCGCGGCCGGTGATCGCCACAGCTGCCCGTTACCGGGGGACGGGCACGACGGCGAGCACCTGGTCGAGCACGGTGTCGGCGGTGACGCCGTCCTGCTCGGCCTCCGGCCGCAGGCTGATCCGGTGGCGCAGGGTCGCCCGGGCCAGCGCCTTGACGTCGTCCGGCGTGGCGTATGTGCGCCCGGACAGCCAGGCCCACGCGCGGGTGGTCGCCAGCAGCGCGGTCGCCCCGCGCGGCGACACCCCGAGCTGCACCGACGGAGCCGCCCGGGTGGCCCGCGCCAGGTCCACGATGTACGCGAGCACCTCGGGGTGGATCTGCACCCGGGACACGGCTGCCCGCGCGGCCGCCAGATCGGCCGGGCCGGCCACCGGCGACACCCCGGCGGCGGCCAGGTTGCCCGGGTCGAACCCGCCGGCATGGTGGGCGAGGATCCGCACCTCGTCGTCGCGGGGCGGCAGCGGCAGCGTCACCTTGATCAGGAAACGGTCCAGCTGCGCCTCGGGAAGGGGGTAGGTCCCCTCGTGTTCGATGGGGTTCTGGGTCGCCAGGACGGCGAAGGGCGCCGGGAGCGGGCGTGGCACGCCCTCGACGGTGACCTGTCGTTCCTCCATGACCTCGAGCAGCGCCGCCTGGGTCTTCGGTGGCGTCCGATTGATCTCGTCCGCGAGCAGCAGGTTGGTGAAGACCGGCCCCTCACGGAACGTGAACTCGCTGGTCCGGCTGTCGTAGACGAGCGAACCCGTGACGTCACCCGGCATCAGGTCCGGGGTGAACTGCAGCCGCTTGGTGTCGAGCGACAACGCGGCCGCCAGCGTTCGTACGAGCAGGGTCTTCGCGACCCCGGGGACGCCTTCGAGCAGCGCGTGGCCGCGGCACAGCAGCGCCACGACGAGGCCGCTGACGGCGGCGTCCTGGCCCACGACGGCCTTCGCGACCTCGTCGCGCAGCGTCACCAGCGCCCGGCGGGCGGCCTCGGCGTCGGCGGGGGGAGGCGCCTGCGGAGCGGCCAGCGGCTTGCGCAGCGTCTCCGATCCGGGCGGGGGAGCGCCGAGGTTCGGGGATGTCACCTTCTGCCCACCTGTCGATCGAGTTCGTGCAGTGTGCGGGCCAGCCGGACGAGCGCGACGTCACCCTCGGCATCCCGCCTCGTCCTGGCAGCCTGGATGTCGACCGGGCTCGGCGGGATCGGTGATGCCCATGAGGCGGGCGGGCCCTGGTGGGCCGGCCAGGGTGGTTGGGAATAGCCCGTGGGCGCCATGTCCGAACCGTACAGGAGTGGCCCGATCTCCATGGGTGACCGTCCGGTCTGTTCGGCGACGGAGGCCACGAGGACGGTCGGATCCGGGCCACGGGTGTGCCACGGCGAGCCGGCCGCGGCGGTATCGATGCCGAGCCGGTCGGCGAGCCGGGCCCGCAGCCCCGCCCGCAGCGCCGCGGCGGCCCGTTCGCGGGCGTGCGCCGCGGCGTAGAGCCGGCCCCGGCCCTCGACGGTCTCGGTGGAGCGCACCACGACGGGCAGCGGCTCCTCGATCGGTGGCCCGAGCCGCCGTCCCTGCCACAGGGCGAGGAACACCAGGACGAGCAGGAGCTGCAGGGAGCCGAACCAGAAACCGTCGGGGAGCAGCTCCGACAGGCCTTTCGTGCCCACGGCGTCCTCGGCCGCGACGACCGGGGTCACCCACTCCAGCCGGGGGGTGCGGGCGAGCAGCCCGAGGGCCAGCGCCGCGTTCCCGGTCTCGTCCAGGCGTTCGTTGGTGAGGAAGCCGCCGCCGCCCAGGAGCACCAGGCGCCCGGTCGGCCCGCTGCCGACGTCCGACCGGGTGGGGGTGAGCACCGCCAGCCGGGCCGCGCCGGGGTCGCCGTAGCAGAGCTCGACGCGGGTGGCGCCGCTCCGGCCGCCCGGGGTGCCCTGGCCGTCCTGACTGTCCTGGCCGTCCTGGCCGTTGGTGCGGGCGAACGTCACCGAGTCGCCGACCGTGGTCGACCCGGCCGCGCCTGCCTCGGGGAGCGTGCACCCCGGGGGGGATTCGTCACCGTAGTCACCTACGCCCGGCTGCCCGGTCGTGACCGGCAGGCCCAGCGCGACCACCACGCTGGGATCCGGGGCGACGAGAACGACGTCCGAGCCGGCGCGGGTGCTGGTCACCAGCGCGTCGAGCTCGGCCTGGGACAGCAGGTCGGGGTTGGTGACGACCACCGTCCGCCCTGCGGACGTCCCCGCGGGGCCGGGTGCCGGGGCTGCCGTCGGCACCTGCTCGCCGGCCGTCACCGTCACCCCGCGGGCGCGCAGGATCTCCGCGACCGCCCGGGTGCCGTATCCGTCCGCGGAGGTGATGTCCAGGTAGCCGTGGCCGGCCGGGCGGCTGACCACAGCGGTGATCACCGCGTACGCGATCACCAGTGCGCCGAGGACGGCGCCGAGCCGCACCGCGCGCCGGACCGCCGGCGGCCGGGGACCGCTGCGGACGTGGGTCGAGCCACCCCCGCCTCGGCCCACGCCTGCGCCCGGGCGCGGTCCCGCTGGAGTGCCGAAGGGCCCGGAGGCCGGTGTCGCCGGGCGCGGGCGGTCAGTCGGCGGAGCGGTCATGCCGGGACCGGGCGGGATCCGTCGTCGGACCGGTCGTCGGACCGGCCATGGCCCGGGCGGCGTCGCACGCCCGTGAGCTGCTCGTCCGCCCGCACCAGAACCTCGTAGGCCCGCTCGGTGGCCGGCCCACCGCCGTACCAGATCTCGCTGAACACCTCGACGGCCGCGACCAGCGCACCGATCGCATCGCTGTCGCGGTCGATGGCCGCGCGGACGGCGTCGACGAGCTCGCCGGCCGTGCGTCCAGGTCTCGGGTCCAGCACTCCACGCTCCTCCAGCATCCGCACGATCGCCCGCAGCCGGGACCGCACCGCCTCGGCGTACGCGCCCTGGCCGGCCTGGTCCCGGGCCAGCACGCGGAGCTGGTCGGCGGTGAGGGGACTGGACAGGTCGGTCTCCTCCGCCTGGTCCCGCGCGGTCCGCCGGACGGGGCCCAGCCACAGCCGGATCACAACGGCGAGCGCGACGAGCACGAGGAGCACGGCGAGGACACCGAGTCCGTTGAAACCGCCCACGCCGGCATCGGTGTCCGGGGTCAGCCAGTTCCACAGATCGGCGAGGCGGTCGTTGATCCAGGTGATGGTCCGGGTGAACCAGTCGGGCTGGGCGTCCTGGTAGACGCTCTTGGACAGTTCGCGCCGAGCCTCGTCCTGCGCCCCCTCGCGCGTCACCGGCCCCCCGAGCGGGCCGCCGGCCGCCGCCGGGGCGACGGCCGGAGCGACGAGGGAGGGGAGGAACGAGGGCAGGAAGGGGGCGGACAGGTGGCCGGTGATCACGGAGTGGCCGCGCGCTGGCGGGCCGCCTCGGTGAGGGTGACGTCCAGCCCCTCACGGCGGATGCGCCGATCGATGTAGAGGAGGACGACGGCCCCGGAGATCACCGGAGTCGCGACCGTCGTGGCGAGCAGGCTGCCGATCGCGTTGACGATGTGCCCGGCCACGGTCAGGTCTCCCTCGACCAGGCTGCCGAACGTCTGCTCGGACGACATGAGGATCACGCTGGTCGGGATCGCGAAGATCAACATCAGGACCCCGCCGACCGCCGCGGAGAGGAGGAGAACGCCGAGCGTCCGCCACCACGATCCCTTGACCAGCCGCCACGAGCGCCGAAGCGCGTCGCCGGTCGACTGCGCCTCGAGCACGTAGGCCGGTGTGGCCAGACTCAGGTAGACGGCGACCACGACCGCCCCCACGATCAGCGCGACCAGGCCGAGCGCGCTCAACAGCGTGACCGCCAGGGTCAGCATCAGCAGACCGCCCAGCCGGGGGGTGACCCGGCGGACGGCGTCGCCCGCGGTGATCCGCCCGCCGAGCGTCGCCTCGCTCACCACCACCGCGAGCACCCCGGAGAGGAAGATCCCGAGCGCCGCGTTCAGGCCGAAGAGCAGCAGCGTCAGTACCGTTGCCGCCGTATTGGACATCTCCTCGGCGGCGATCGCGGCGACCGTGCTGATCGTCTCGACCACGGCGGTGGCGCCGAGGGCGAGGCCGAGGGTGGCGCCGGGGTTCGACCGGATCGTCGCGAAGGTCCCGTCGAGGATCTCGCCGACCGCCAGCGGGCGCAGCGGGATCACGCCGGGCTTGGGTGCGATCGGCGGACCGCCCCACCCGTTCGGGCCCCACGCGCCGTAGCCCCGGGCCGGGCCGGGCTGCTGGCCGTAGCCACCGTGCGGCCCGTACCCGCCCGGCCCGTACCCGCTGTTCGGGCTGTTCGGGATGTAGCCGGGGGGAGCGCCCTGCCCGGGGACCGGCGCCGCGGCGGGGTCGCTGCCGGGGGCCTGCCAGCCGCCGGGCGCAGGCCATTCGCCGGGCGCGGG
>NZ_UBIZ01000223.1:0-217 GCF_900465275.1 Parafrankia sp. Ea1.12
TCTCGGGCCACCAGCAGCGCCTGGCCGATCGGGCCCTGGTCCATCAGCGGGTTCCACATCCGCTCGAACTCAGCGTCGGTGAGGTCTTCGCGGTTGCGCAGCAGCTTGCGCCGGGCCTTCCACTCCGGATCTCCGGCCCGGCCACGTCTGCCGCGGTGTGTGCGGGTCAGACGGCGGCGCACCAGATTGAGCATCTTGTTCGCAAGCTGCACCACAT
>NZ_UBIZ01000407.1:0-602 GCF_900465275.1 Parafrankia sp. Ea1.12
AGCCTGTGGGGCTCCAGAACCCCGATTTGGGCGGTGACCTGCACGTTTGCCTGCCGGACTGGGCCTGTGTCGGGCAGGCTGGATGGTCATGGTGTGGTCGCTGCTCCACGCCCTGACACGCAACACTCTCGGACTGATGCTGCTCCGAGTCCGCGGGGACACCGCGAAGGACGTAGAGCTCCTCGTCCTGCGACATCAGGTGGCGGCGTTACGACGGCAGGTGAACCGTCCGACGCTGGAACCGGCGGATCGGCTGATCCTCGCAGCCCTGTCCCGGCTGCTACCCCGAGCTCGCTGGGGTTCGTTCTTCGTCACCCCAGCCACCGTGCTGCGGTGGCACCGTGACCTCCTCGCCCGAAAATGGACCCATTCGCGCAAGACCCCCGGACGGCCACCGATCCGCCGGGAGATCCGCGAGCTGGTCCTGCGCCTCGCGCAGGAGAATCCGACCGGGGGCCACCGCCGGATCCAGGGAGAGCTCGTCGGGCTGGGCTACCCGGTCGGGGTGGCCACCGTCTGGCGGATCCTGCACCGCGCCGGTGTCGATCCCACGCCCCGGCGGGCCGATGCCTCCTGGCGCACGTTCCTACACGCCCAGGCCT
>NZ_UBIZ01000744.1:0-441 GCF_900465275.1 Parafrankia sp. Ea1.12
GTTCTCGGGATATATGCAATATTAGAGTTTTTCTTTGTTTTTTACGTTTCCATGTAGTATGCTTTAATCCTTTCGCATTTTTCTGAAAATATTGCTTAAAGGCGCACGTAATTTTCCGGATGGGTCTCGCCGCAAAAAAAACAATGGGTAATAAATATCACTTATTGAAGCACTTTTGGAGCACATCCATATTTTAAAAATCAATGTATGTTGTGTTATTATCACAATTTTAAGTTTAATTAATTAAAGAAAAAAATTGAATCTACCAAAAACTTTATTCGCCGCGAGACCCATCTGGCTAAATCCGTGCGCCTTCGACTACAGTTTTCAGAAAATTGAGAAGTTACGATATTGTTTAATGAACCATGCGGCGATAAATTCTTTTCGAAATTTTTTTTCAACTTCCCGTCTTTCTAGTTTAATTCGAATTCAGAATAGTAT
>NZ_UBIZ01000224.1:0-242 GCF_900465275.1 Parafrankia sp. Ea1.12
GCCTGCTCTATCTGATCTTCGTGCGGGTGTGTGGCTGGCTGGTTCTCCTCGGCCGCTCGTCGGCGTCCAAGGACATCGAGCTGCTGGTGCTGCGACATGAGGTCGCGGTGCTGCACCGTACCCAGCCCAAGCCCCGGTGGGACTGGGCGGACCGGGCGCTCCTTGTCGCACTGATCCAGCTCCTACCAAAGACGCTGCGAGCACACCGGCTGGTCACCCCGGCACCGTCCTGCGGTGGCACC
>NZ_UBIZ01000225.1:0-248 GCF_900465275.1 Parafrankia sp. Ea1.12
AGGTGCCGTTCGGAGACGATTAGTAGTCTGTCGGTGCATTCGCGGCGGGCGGTGCCGGCCCAGCGTTCCGCGATCGCGTTCGCCTGTGGGGCTTGCGGTGGTGTGCGCACCACATCGATATCGGTTCCGGCGAAGACGGAGTCGAAGGAAGCCGTGAATTTCGTGTCGCGGTCATGGAGGAGGAACCGGAACCGGTGGCCACGTTCCTTGAGGTCCATCAGCAGGTTCCGTGCACGTTGGGTGACCCA
>NZ_UBIZ01000226.1:0-9250 GCF_900465275.1 Parafrankia sp. Ea1.12
GAACTTCGGTGGCCAGGGCTGGCAGGGCTCCGGGCCCCGCCCGCCCGCGCACCAGGCCCCGCCACGGCCGCCCATGGGCGGCCACCGCCCCCAGCCGGGACCCCCGAACCGCAACAACCGGACGCTGATCCTCGCCGCCGTCGCCGCCGCCGTGGTCGTGGTGCTGACCATCGGCCTCATCGTGGGCCTGTCGGGCGGCAGCAGCAGCGACGACAGCGGTTCGGGCCGCGACCAGGTGTCGGTGCTCCCGGTCCCCGGTGTCGCCTACACCGGAACGCCGGTGACGGTGCAGGGCCTCAGCCCGTACAGCGTCGCGATCGACCCGCAGGGCACGCTGTTCATCACGAGCCTGTCGTCCGACCGGATTCAGAAGGTCGCCAGGACCGGGGAGGTCTCCGACCTCGCCGGTACCGGCGCGGACGGATACAGCGGCGACGGCGGCCCGGCCACGGCCGCCAAGCTCAACGGCCCCGGCTCCGCGGTGCCGGACAAGAACGGCAACATCTACATCCCGGACGCACAGAACTACCGCATCCGGAAGATCACCCCGGACGGGATCATCAACACGATCGCCGGCACCGGCACCGCGGGCTTCTCCGGCGACGGCGGCCCGGCCACGGCCGCCCAGATCAACAGCGCGGAGAAGGTCGCCATCGGCCCGGACGGCTCGATCTACATCGCCGACTACGACAACCACCGCATCCGGAAGATCACCCCGGACGGGATCATCAACACGATCGCCGGCACCGGCCTCCAGGGCTACTCCGGCGACGGCGGCCCCGCCACCGCGGCCAAGCTGGACGGCCCGAACGACGTCGAGCTGGGTGACGACGGAACGCTCTACATCGCCAACCTCGGCAGCAACACCATCCAGAAGATCACCAAGGACGGGATCATCACCACGGTCGCGGGCAACGGGCAGAAGGGCTTCTCCGGCGACGGCGGCCCCGCCACCGCGGCCCAGCTCTCCGTCCCGTCGGTGTCCCTCGGCAACGGCGGGGAGATCTACATCGCCGACTACGGGAACAACCGGGTCCGCAAGGTGGACCCGAACGGGACGATCACCACGATCGCCGGCACCGGGGCCGAGGGTTCCGGCGGCGACGGGGGCCAGGCCGCGGCCGCCCAGTTCAACGAGCCCAGCTCGGTCGCCGAGGACGCCGACGGCGCGCTCTACATCGCCGACTCGGGCAACAACCGGCTGCGCCGCATCGCTCCGGACGGGACGATCACGACGGTCGCGCAGTAGGGCGGCGCGGAGATGACCCGACAGCGAGCAGTGCACGCGGCCCGGCGGGGGGCCGTCACGTGACATTCGTCGACACCAACCGCGTCGCCGCGGCCCTGACCGGATACGAGCTCGGTGGCGAGCTCGGCCGGGGCGGCTTCGGTGCCGTCCTGGCCGGCCGGCACCGGCTGATCGACCGCGACGTCGCCGTCAAGGTCCTGCTGGAGCCGGGCGGCGACGGCCACAGCGGCAGTGATGGCGACCTGCGCGGGCGGTTCCTCGCCGAGGCCCGTGTCCTCGCCGGGCTGGACCATCCGCACGTCGTGCGGATCTACGACTACGTCGAGCGCGACGGCCTGTGCCTGCTCGTGATGGAGCAGCTCACCGGCGGCAGCCTGAAGAACCGCGGCCCGGCCATGCGCGACCCGCGGGCCGTCTGCGCGATCGGGCTGGCCGCGGCGAGCGCGCTGGCCGCCGCGCACGACCGGGGCGTGCTGCACCGCGACATCAAGCCGGACAATCTCCTCTTCACCGGGGACGGCATCCCCAAGGTCACCGACTTCGGCATCGCCAAGATCCTCGAGACCACGGCGGCGACCACGACCGGCCTCGTCGGCACCCCGCGTTACATGGCGCCGGAGCAGATCACCGGGAGCCGCCTCGGGCCGGGCACCGACCTCTACTCGCTCGGCGTCGTCCTCTACGAGCTGCTCGCCGGACGGACCCCGTTCCCGTCGGGGCTGACCGTCCCCGCGCTGCTGCACCACCACCTGTCGGTGGCCCCGCTGCCGCTGGTCGAGGCGCCGCCGCCGCTGGCGGCGGTGATTCTCTCGGCGCTCGCCAAGGAGCCGGGGTGGCGCCCGCCGACGGCCCGCGACTTCGCGCTCGCGCTCGCCACGGCGGCGACCACGGTCTTCGGACCAGGCTGGCTGACGGCCAGCGAGGTGCCGGTGCGGCTGCCGGACGAGATCCTCGCCGCCGCCGGCCACACCCAGGGGACCACCCCCACCCCAGGAGAACTCGCCGCGCACCTCGGACGGCCTCAGGCCGGCCGGGGCGGACCGCCACCCACCGGCCCCATGGGCCACTTCTCGTCTGGCCCGGGCGGGCCTGGCTGGCCATCCGGGCCAGGTGGGCCAGGTGGGTCAGGTGGGCCATCCGGGCCGGGTGGCCGGGGCGGCTCCGGTCCGTACGCGACGCTGGCACCCACCGCGGTCGATCAGGCCGGCGCCGGCGGCCGGCGGGCGGGTGGCGGACGGCGGCACGCGAACGGCGGCCGGCGCGGCCCGCGGCGCCCGACGGCGCTGATCGCCTCGGTCGCCACCCTCGCCGTCCTCGCCGCGGCGATCGGCATCGGGTTCTGGGTCTCCGGGTCCGGCGACGATCCCGACCGCCCTGCCTGGAACGGCGCCGCCGCGGAGGTCAGGGGCCTCTACACCACCGAGGGCATCGACGTCGGTCCGGACGGCTCCCTCTACGTCGTCGACGGCGGCGGCTCGTCCGGCCAGGGCCAGGTGCTCCGGCTCGGCACGGACGGCGTGGTCACCCGGATCGCCGGGGTCGGCCCGCCCGCTCCCGTGCCCAGCGCCACGGCCACCGGCAGCGCGACGGCCACCGGCAGCGCCAGCCCGTCCCCGTCCCCCACCCCCGTGCTCGGCGACGGCGGCCCGGCCGTGGCCTCGAACCTGATCGGGCCGGCCGGGGTCGCGGTCGGCCCCGGCGGCGAGGTGTACATCGCCGACAGCGACGATGGCCGCGTCCGCCGCGTCAACGACGACACGACCATCACCACGGTCGCCGGCGCGGGGCCGGGCACCGGCTTCGGCGGCGGAGCGGGCCGCGCCGTCGGCGCGAAGCTGTCCGGTCCCTCGGCGGTGGTCGCCGCCGAGGACGGCACCCTCTACCTCACCGCCGGCTACCGCGTCCGCAAGGTGACCACCGATGGCCTGATCTCGGTGGTGGCCGGCAACGCCGACGAGTCGGGTACGGCCGGCGACGGCGGGCCGGCGGTGAACGCCACCCTCACCTCGCCGTCCGGGCTCGCACTCGCCGACGACGGCACCCTCTACGTCGCGGACAGCAGCGCCCACACCGTCCGCAGGATCACGAAGGACGGAAAGATCACGCTCGTCGCCGGCAAGCCGGGGCAGTCCGGGTACGAGGGCGACGACGGGCCCGCGGTCGACGCGCTGCTCGCCTCCCCGCAGGACCTGGCCCTCGGCCCGGCAGGCGAGCTCTACATCGCCGACACGTACAACAACGTGATCCGGATGGTCACTCCGGACGGTAAGATCACGACGTTCGCCGGCAGCGACGAGTCCACCGCGGACGACGCGGACGGCGCCCTGGCCACCGAGACCCGCATCTCCTCCCCCACGGGGCTGGCGGTCGACACTTCCGGCGCCGTGTACGTGAGCGAGGGCAGCTACGGTGTCGTCCGGCGAATCGCCCTCGACCGCACCGTGACGACCGTTCTGCGGCAGGCGGAGGAGTAAACAGTCCGGGCGAGGTGCTACGGGCCGGGCGGGGATGGACGAGACAGGCAGGATGTTCGATCGGCGCGGGGCGCTGCGGCTCGCCGGGGCGGGCCTGGTGGCGCTCGGTACGGGTGGGCTCGGCGCGGGCCTCGCCGGCTGCGGCGGCGACGACAACGGCGAGCCGACCGAGCGGGACTGGAGCCGGCTCGCCGACCGGCTCTCCGGCCGGCTGGTCCGGCCCGGCGGCGCCGAGTACCCCACCGCCAGCCAGCTCTTCGACCCGGCCTTCGACCGGATCCGGCCGCGGGCGATCGCCTACTGTGCCTCCCCGGCCGATGTGGCCGCCGGTGTGGCCTTCGCCAGGTCCACCGGCATCCCGTTCACCGCCCGCGCGGGCGGGCACAGCTACGGCGGCTACTCGACGACGAGCGGCCTGCTCCTCGACGTCTCCACCCTGAACGCGGTGCACCCGGGAATCCGGTCAGGGATGGGCGGCGCGACCGGCGGCACCGGAACCCCCGGCTCCGGGATCGCGACGATCGGCGCCGGCGCCCAGCTCGTGGACGTCTACGCCCAGCTCGCGGCAGCGGGCGCCGCGCTACCGGCCGGCTCCTGCCCGACGGTCGGGATCGCCGGGCTGACGCTCGGCGGCGGGATCGGGGTCGTCGGCCGGCGCCACGGCCTGACCTGCGACCGGATGCTCGCCGCCGAGGTGGTCCTCGCCTCCGGCGAGATCATCCAGGTGGACGGCCAACGCGACGCCGACCTGTTCTGGGCGCTGCGTGGCGGCGGCGGCGGCAACTTCGGCGTGGTCACGTCCTTCACCTTCGCCACCCACCGGGCGACCCCGCTGACCCTGTTCACCTACCGCTGGCCGTGGGCGGCGGCCGCCGCCGTCGTCGCGGCCTGGCAGGAGTGGAACCTGCGCCCGGGCGCACCGGACGAACTGTGGTCGACCTGTGTCATCACCACCGCGCCGACGCCCAACGGGACCGGGACGCCCACGATCCGGATCAGCGGCGTGATCAGCGAACCGCCCGGGGTTCCGTCGTCGGCCCGGGCGCTGCTGGCGGAGCTGGTCGACGCCGTGGGCAGCGCGCCGACGTCCACCTTCGCCGCCCAGCGGGAACCGCTGGAGGCGATGCTGATCGAGGCCGGCTGCTCGGGGCGGACGGTCGCGCAGTGCCATCTCGCCGGGCGGAGCCCGGGCGGGGCCCTGGAACGGGTCGCCCAGCTCGCCGCCTCGAACTTCCTCACCGAGCCGCTGTCCGCGGCCGGGTCGGAGGCGCTGCTGGGCGCGATCGAGAGCCGTCAGCGGGAGGCCGGTCTGCGCTCCGGCGGGGTCATCCTCGACTCCTGGGGCGGCGCGATCGGCCGGGTCGGGGCGGGGGAGACGGCGTTCGTGCACCGCGACGTGCTGGCCAGCGCGCAGTACATCGCCGGCTACGACGTGCGGGACAGCGCCGACCTGCGCCGCCGCAACGCCGAGTGGCTGCGGGCCACGGTGGCGGCCATGGCGCCCCATGTGTCGGCATCGGCCTACCAGAACTACATCGATCCGGAGCTCAGGAACTGGGCGGAGGCGTACTACGGGACGAACCTGCCGCGCCTGCGGTCGGTCAAGAGCGCCTACGACCCGGACAACGTCTTCCGCTTCGCCCAGAGCATCCCTCCTGCCTGATCGACCCGAGCGATCATTACTCCAGGTAACCGGACGGGACGGCTGGCTGTCGCTCCGAGCAGGGAGTCGACGTCAACCCGCCCGGAGCGACATGGATCAGTACACTCGTTGATCCTCCGGCCCGACTACTGGCTACGGATGGTCTAACCACTGTCCACTCTGTGTCTTCCGACACATGGCGGTGTTCGCGCGACGACAGGCGTTCCCGGCATCCGGGCGCCGCCCACGCCAGCCGGGTCCGGCGGCGGCCGGACGAAGGCCACACCCCCGTCGAGGACGCCACATCGAGGCACCGGAGGACCACCGGTAGGCCCGGCGCGGACCCCGCCGTGGCACGGCGGTTCCTCTTGCGACCGCTACTCGAAGTCAGTACACCTGTGCTGTCGGTAACCGCCGACGGTTACCAACAGCACCGGTCGCCGACGCCGCCGGCTGCCCACAGCTCCTCGGGAGGACCCACATGAAGCAACTGATCTGGCCGTGGGGTGTGACCATCTTCGTCTTGTTCTACATGGTCAACTCGCCGGGAGACGCAGCCGATGTGATCCACAGCGCGGTCGGCGCGCTGGGCTCCGTGGCCGACGGCCTCAGCAACTTCGTCTCCGACGTGGCCGTCTGACCCGCCCCGTTCCCGTCAGAAGTCGCGGGCCAGCGGACGGGTGACCGCGACGACCGTCGTCCAGTCCGACAGCTCCGAGAGCACGACCCCCCACCGTGCTCCCTTCGCTGCGATGACCTGCCCGTTCCCGATGTACATGCCGACATGGCCCGGAGCCAGGGCCGTTCCGTCCGAACCGGGGATGAACAGCAGGTCGCCGGGCTGCGGGTCGACTCCCGACACGCGCGGGCCGAAGGCGAGCTGGTCGGTGGTCACCCGGGGGATGGAGATGCCGATCATCCGGTAGGCGGCCTGGACGAGCGACGAGCAGTCCCAGGCTCCCGGTCCGGTCGCCCCCCAGACGTAGGGCTTGCCGATCTGGGAGCGCATGAAGTCGATCACCGGACCCAGCGCCTCGACGGAGACCGTCTCCCCGGTGTCGAGGGCGTCGCCGTACACCTGCGCCTGCGCCAGGATGGTGCGCACGTAGTTGCGCGTCTCCGGGTAGGGCGGCACACCGGCGTACGCGAGCACGGCACCGGGCCCGGCGTTGTAGGCCGCGAGCATCTTCTCCTGCCCCGACCCCGGGACGGACGCGACCGACGCAGCCACCGCGCAGTCGTAGCGCGCCGCGGCCGGGATGGCGTCCACCGGGTTCCACACGTCGCCGGTGCCGTGCGAGGCCCAGGTGCCCGGCATGAACTGGGCGATGCCCATCGCGCCGACCGGCGACTGCGCCCGGGGGTTGAACCCGGACTCCTGGCGCAGCTGCGCCGCCAGCAGTGAGGGCGTGACCTCGGGGCACCCCGCCGCGTTGGCCGCGTCAATGATCATTTGGACGTACTCCGCCGGGATGCCCTCGGAGTTGACGATCGTGCGGCCACCGATGTTCTTGTCGTCCAGGAAAGGCGCGGCGATCAGCAGGATCAGGACGGAGATCAGCAGGAAGGCTCCGGCGACGGTCACGAAGCCGCCGACGCCCAGCCAGACCAGCCAGCTTCTCCGCCGGCCCGATCTCAGCGCCATCCCAGCCGCCCCCGTCCGTCTCGCCGCTACCGGCCCGGCGCGTCGCCGGCGGCGTTCGCGAGGTCGGCGCCGGCAAGGCGCCAGGTGCCGTCGGTGCCGACGAGCATCGTCACCGCGGGCGTGGAGACGGTGACCTCGGGCGGCCCGTCACCGGTCACGGTCTCCCGGCGCACGTTGAGCAGGAGCGACACCTGCCCGGATGCGGTCGTGTCCGCGCCGCCGACGGGGGTCGCGGCGAGCACCGTGACGGTCGACCGCGTGCCGGCGGCACGCAGCTTGTCCCAGGCGGGTCCGGCCTGCGGGTCGGCGGCCGGACCGCCGGTGCCGGGCTCGCCGGAGGCCGGGGCGCCGGCGCCGGATCCGCTCAGCTCCGCGGCGAAATCCGGTGTCAGACAGTCACGGGCGCGTTCGACCCCGGCCGACGGGCCGGAGTCGGTCCGCGCGTCGAACGACTGCCACTTCGTGAAACAGTCCCGCGCCACGGAGACCGGGTCTGTGGGATCGACCGTGCTCTGAGGGTCGGCCGTCGCGGTGGCGAGCGGGGGGCCGGGGGCCTGGCTGGCGCCCGGCGGAGGCCCGGTGGTCGCCGAGGGTGGCGGTTGGGTGGCGTCGCCGATCGCCCCGCACCCGGCCGTGACCACCAGCAGCGACGAGATCAAAATCACGGAGGCCGCGGGTGCCCTAGACCGAGAGCAACCAAAGTGCCGATGCGGTGATTCTCTCTCGTTCCCGCGTGGTCTCACTCGTGGCCGTCCAACCAGTCACGAACCCGGCCGCGGCGGATCCGCCACTGATGCCCGACCTTGCGTGCCGGGATCGCGCGCTCCGACAGGAGCTTGAGCACGGTGCTCTCGGACAGCCGCAGCCAGGAGACCAACTCGTCGACGGTCAGCACGTCGTCGTCGTCCGCATGACGCGGCGGGCGGGGCGTCGTCGCAGGTGGAGCGCCCGACGCGGCGGGCGGGGCCATCGGCTCCGCGGTCCTGGAGACAGGCCGCGCGGGCATCCGCGCCGGGCGCGACGAGGCCACCGAGAAGCCGTCCTGCACCACCCAGGGCCCCTTTCTCAGCCGGCGATCGTCCGCCGGTACGCACCGGCGAGGGAGGCTAACACCGCAATGCCCGCCCTGGCGAGTCCCAACTGGCGCTTGTCATACTTGAACGGCTCGTGTTACATCGATCCGACCGCAGCCGAGAGCAAGTAACAGTAAGTAACCGTAACTGGCACCAACTAGCCCAGACCTGCAATCAGCCCAGACCTGCCAGGAGGGCGACGGCGCGTGAGCGATGTGCCACAGGCACCGTACGGCGAGGAAGGGGACGCGCGGCCCGTTTCGTTGATAGGTGCGCGAATCCCCTCACCTACGCCATCCGCGGCCAAGCTCCCGGCTCGCGATGGCGAGAGCGACGACCGCTCGGCGGCCCGAGCTGCCCGCCGTCGGAACCGTCGGCGCGGCGATCCCGACGATGTCTCCGCCACCGACGATGGTGACGGATCGTGGCAGGACCAAGCGTTCCATCTAGAGGATGCGGTGTCCGGCGACCCGCCCCCCGCAGGCCGGTCCGGCATATCGGGATCAGGCCGGACGGGCATGACCCGCGGCACCGCCCCGGAGCCGCGCGAGCCCGGGCAGCGTCGGGGGCGGCGCCTGCCGCGCACGCCGCCGGCAGCCGGGCCCGTCCCGCCGAGGTCGTCTGTTCCGCCCGGCACGCCCGTTCCGCCCGGCGACGCTGCCCGCGGCGGCCGCGCCGTGCCGCCCCGTTCGCCGCGCCCCGAATCGCCCAGGGCCGCTGACCAGGCACGGCGGTTCGACGCGGGCGCCGCGGCGGCGGTCGACTCGCCCGACGGCTCCCTCGACGGCTCCGCCCCGCCGCGCCGGCCGATGCTGCGCCGGGCCGCCACACCCCGCGCCGTCCCGCCGCCGGCGCCGATGGGCCGCAAGGACCCGAGCTTCCCGCCCGCGACCTCGGCCGCTCCGGGCACCCCCGGCGGCGCCGGAGCCACCGGGAGCCCGGGCTCGTCAGCCGGCTCGGGTGGGTACGCGGGTTCGAGCACTCCCGGTAGTGCGGCCCGTCCTGGTTCCGGCGGGTCAGGTTCCGGTGCTTCGGGTTCCGGTAGCTCGAGTGCCGGTGGTTCGGGCGCGATGCGGTCCGGTGGCGCGCGGTCCGGTGGAACCGGCCGGGCCGCCGGTTCGGCTGGGTCCGCAGCCTCGCGTTCTCAGCGTCCCGAGGCGCCGGAGG
>NZ_UBIZ01000282.1:0-13228 GCF_900465275.1 Parafrankia sp. Ea1.12
AGTCGGTCCGGCGCGGTGACGGCTGTGCCGCGGCCGGGGTGACCGCCGCCGCGATCAGCGGGAGGCAGGCGACGGCAAGGGCGGCCATCGTGGCGGCGCCTGCCGCCCATGTCACGTAATGCCAGTGCACCCCGATCGCCCCCTCTGAATCCTCTGGTCCGCCCGACTCACCCCGCCTGGCGGGGTCCGCCCCGACCCGACTCGGCCCGCCCCCACCAGGGGTGCGGCGACTCGAGCCACGGCGACTCGGTTCGCGGTGAGTCCCGTTGCCCGCGCGTCCGCGAGCCTGGCGCGGACGTCGCGCGGCGTCGTGTGACGCGGGGTCACGTGCCTCCTCGCGTGCCCCCAGGGCAGGCACCGCCGGTGCGCTCCGCCGGCGACCCGTCCTGGTGGGGACGGCCCTCGTCGCCGCGCTGGAGGACCCCACATGTTTTCCCCGCGACTCGTTCGTCACCATGGCCCGTCCGGGTCATAGGCAACATGACCCTCTCGGAACCCGCCTATCGCCCGTGTCTCCATCGCAGTGTGTCTTTCCGTGTTCTTCTGTCGTTCTTTCATTGATGTCCCCCGGGCTGCGCCTTCTTTTTGATCTTCTTTGTGGTCGATCGGTGGTCGTGCCGGGTGGGCGTGTCTCACCCTTGCCCGGATGACCTGTAAGGTGGATGGACACGAGGCAGGCGCGCCCTGAGCGTGCGTCGGTACTCGCGGGCCTCCTGACCCGCGAGCGCGGATGCGGGTCGATGGGTGCGGGCATGTGCGGGCATGGTTGCGGGCGCGGATGTCGCACCGGCGAGACCGCGTGCCGCGGGCGCCCAGCTCGTGAGGCAGGCTTGACGGGCCGCTCCAGGCGGTCCAAGCGAGATCCAACAGCAGGGAGATCTGGTGTACGCGGTCGTTGCCAGCGGCGGCAAGCAGCACAGGGTCGCCGTCGGCGATGTCGTCGACGTCGAACTCCTCTCCGGGGAGCCGGGCGCGGCCGTGAACCTTCCGGCGGTGCTGCTCGTCGACGGCGAGTCGGTCACACACGACGCTGACGCTCTGGCGTCCGTCGAGGTCACCGCCGAGGTCGTCGGTGTCGTCAAGGGTCCGAAGATCCGGATCCACAAGTTCAAGAACAAGACCGGCTACCACAAGCGTCAGGGCCATCGCCAGAAGTACACGCGCCTGAAGGTGACCGGGATCGAGACGGGGAAGGCCTGACGAGATGGCGCACAAGAAGGGCGCGAGCTCCTCGCGCAACGGCCGTGACTCGAACGCCCAGCGGCTCGGCGTGAAGCGGTTCGGTGGCCAGCTGGTCAAGGCCGGCGAGATCATCGTCCGGCAGCGGGGCACCCACTTCCACCCGGGTGACCTGGTCGGCCGCGGCAAGGACGACACTCTGTTCGCGCTGGCTCCGGGCCACGTCGAGTTCGGCCGCAAGCGGGGCCGCCGGGTCGTGAACATCGTCTCGGCCGACACCGAGCGTGCCGAGAAGGTCGCCGTACCGGCCTGACCAGCCCAAAGAGGTCCGGCGATTCGGAGACCTGCCAGAACCGCGGCGCGGTGCCGCCGGGGATGTGCGGGCCGTCGCCCGGGTCGTAGTCGTTCACAGGGCGCCGCGCGAGCCACAGCCCCTCCGGTGTGGCATGCGCGGCGCTCTTGTGTGTCAGACCGCGGTCAACCGCGGAGTTAGGAGAGGTGGCAGATCATGCCGACGTTCGTCGACCGGGTGGTTCTGCACGCCGCCGCCGGCGACGGCGGGCACGGCTGCTGCTCGATCCACCGTGAGAAGTTCAAACCGCTGGGCGGGCCGGACGGCGGCAACGGCGGCCGTGGCGGCAACGTGCTGCTGCGCGTCGACAGCGGCGTGACGACCCTGCTCGACTTCCACTTCCACCCGCATCAGCGGGCCGGCGGCGGCCGTCCGGGCCAGGGCTCCAACCGCCACGGCGCGGACGGCGACGACCTGGTTCTGTCGGTGCCGGACGGCACCGTCGTGCTCTCGCCCGACGGCGAGCAGATCGTCGACCTGGTCGGGGCGGGAAGCACCTACGTCCTGGCGCACGGCGGCCGCGGGGGGCGGGGTAACGCCTCGCTGGCCTCGGCCCGCCGCAAGGCGCCCGGCTTCGCCGAGTTCGGGGAGCCGGGTGAGCAGCTCGACGCCGTCCTCGAGCTCAAGAGCGTGGCCGACGTCGCGCTGGTCGGCTTCCCGAGCGCCGGGAAGTCCTCGCTGGTCTCGGTGCTCAGCGCCGCGCGTCCCAAGATCGCCGACTACCCGTTCACCACCCTGGTCCCGAACCTGGGCGTCGTCCAGGCCGGTGACCATAGCCCGTTCACGGTCGCGGACGTCCCCGGGCTGATCCCGGGTGCCAGCCAGGGCCGGGGGCTGGGCCTGGAGTTCCTGCGGCACATCGAGCGGTGCTCGCTGATCGTCCACGTTCTCGACTGCGCCACGCTCGAGCCCGGCCGTGATCCGCTCACCGACCTCGACGTGATCGAGGCGGAGCTCGCCGCGTACACGACCGACCTGTCGGACCGCCCGCGTCTCGTGGTGCTGAACAAGGTCGACGTCCCGGACGCGGCCGAGCTCGCAGAGCTGGTCACCCCTGACCTGCAAGCCCGCGGTCTGGCCGTGCACCAGATCAGCACGGCGAGCCGGCACGGGGTCCGCGGGCTCGCGCTCGCGCTCGCCGAGCTCGTCGCCAGCCTGCGCGCCGCCGCGCCCAGCCCGGCCGCGACCCGGATCGTGCTGCGCCCGCGCGCGGTGGACGAGCCGGACTTCACGGTGCGGGCCGAGGGCGACGGCTTCGTCGTCGGCGGGACCAAACCGCTGCGCTGGGTGCGCCAGACCGACTTCAGCAACGAGGAGGCGATCGGCTACCTGGCCGACCGCCTGGCCCGGCTGGGCGTCGAGAAGGAGCTCGCCAAGCGGGGTGCCTTCCCCGGGGTCGCGGTCACGATCGGTGCCGTCACCTTCGACTGGGAGCCGACGCTGTCCGGCCGGGAGGCGCTGCTCGCCGCCGGTGGCGGAGATGGCGACGGCTACGGCGAGGCGGGCTACGGCGCCGTCGACACCGCCGTCACGATCGCGACCGTGGGCGGCTCCGGGGGCACGAGAGCCGGCGCGCGCGGCGGAGCAGTGGTCTCCGACCTCCCGCTCGGTCCGCGGGGCACCGACCTGCGGCTGCGGACGTCCAAGCGGCTCACCAGGGCACAGCGGACGGCCCTGAACGACTCCGCTGACGACTTCGGCGACGGCGCCGGCTTCGGTGACAGTGCCGGCTTCGGTGACGGCGCCGGCTTCAATGACAGTGCGGCCTTCGGCGACAGCGGTGGCTCCGGCGGTGACGCCGACGGCGGGCGTGGCTAGGCCGTGGTCCGTTCCTTCGTCACCGAAGCGAACCGGGTCGTCGTCAAGGTCGGCTCGTCGTCGCTGACCACGGCGGCCGGTGGGCTGGACGCCGACCGGGTCGAGGCGCTGGTCGCGGCCGTCGCCGGCCGGGCCGGCAGCCTGGTGCTGGTGTCGTCGGGCGCGATCGCCGCCGGTCTCGCCCCGCTCGGGCTGACCAGGCGGCCGCGTGACCTGGCCACTCTGCAGGCGGCGGCGAGCGTCGGCCAGAGCTCGCTCGTCCACTGCTACGCCGGCGCGTTCGGCCGGGCCGGGCACCGGGTCGGCCAGGTCCTGCTCACCGCCACCGACGTGATCCGGCGGACGCACTACCGGAACGCGCGCACGACCCTGGAGCGGCTGCTGGCCCTCGGTGTCGTGCCGATCGTGAACGAGAACGACGCGGTCGCCACCCAGGAGATCCGGTTCGGTGACAACGACCGGCTCGCCGCGATCGTCTCCCACCTGGTCTCCGCGGACCTGCTCGTCCTGCTCTCCGACGTCGACGGCGTGTACGAGTCGAACCCGCGGCTGGGGCCGGCGAGCATGGTGCGCGAGGTCCGCTCGGACGCCGATCTCGACGGCCTGACCGCCCGCGGCACCGGCGCGGCCGGTGTCGGGGTCGGCGGCATGGCGACGAAGATCGACGCCGCGCGGATGGCGGCGTCCGGTGGCGTCACGACGGTCGTCACCTCTGCGGCCAACGCGGCCGCGGTGCTGGCCGGCGAGGAGATCGGGACGGTGTTCCACCCGACCGGCCCGCGCCGGCCGTCCCGCCTGCTCTGGCTGGCCCACGCCACCGCTCCCGAGGGCCGGCTGCACCTGGACGAGGGCGCGGTCGCCGCGGTGGTGGACCGGCGGGCCTCGCTGCTGCCGGCCGGGGTCACCAAGGTCGAGGGGGACTTCTCCGCCGGCGATCCGGTCGACCTGGTCGACCCGCGGGGCCGTCCGGTGGCGCGTGGGCTGGTCGAGTTCGACTCCGTCGAGCTGCCGGGCATGCTCGGCCGCTCGACGATGGACCTGGCGGCCGAGCGGGGCCCGTCCTACGAGCGTGAGGTCGTCCACCGCGACGACCTCGTCCTGCTCCTCACCCGTCGCTGACCCGCCGCCGGTAGCCTCAGGGAACGGCGCACAGCGGCGCGCCGTCGACGCCGGGCCCGCGTCCGCGCCGGCCGTCGCGGACAGTCGGGAGGAATTCGGTCATGAACACCTCTGCGGAGGACGTCCGCGCCAGCGCGGTCCGAGCCCGGCAGGCCGCCGGGCAGCTCGCCCCGCTGTCGCGGGCGGCGAAGGACGCCGCGCTGCTGGGCATGGCCGCGGCGCTGCTCGACCGGTCCGCCGAGATCCTCGCCGCGAACGCCCTGGACACCGCCGCCGCGCGGGCCGCCGGCACGTCCGCCGCGCTGGTCGACCGGCTGACCCTCACCCCGGAGCGGATCGAGGCGATGGCCGACGGCCTGCGCCAGGTCGCGGCGCTCGAGGACCCGGTCGGTGAGGTCGTCCGCGGGCGGGTGCTGCCCAACGGGCTGGAGCTGCGCCAGGTCCGGGTGCCGCTCGGCGTCATCGGGATCATCTACGAGGCCCGGCCCAACGTCACGGTGGACGCGGCGGGCCTGTGTATCAAGAGCGGCAACGCGGTGCTGCTGCGGGGCAGCGCCTCGGCGCTGAACTCCAACCGGGTGCTGGTGGACGTCCTGCGGGAGGCGGCGGTGGCCGCGGGGCTGCCGGCCGACGGCGTGCAGCTCGTCCCGGGGGCGGACCACGACTCGGTGAAGCACCTCATGCGGCTGCGCGGCCTGGTGGACGTCCTCATCCCGCGCGGCGGGGCCGGCCTGATCCGCGCGGTCGTCGAGGAGTCGACGGTTCCGGTCATCGAGACCGGCGTCGGTAACTGCCACGTTTACGTGGACGTCGACGCCGACGTCGACACCGCGCTGGCCATCACGCTGAACGCGAAGACGCAGAAGGTGTCGGTGTGCAACTCGGCCGAGACCCTGCTCGTCCACGCCGGGATCGCCGCGGAGTTCCTGCCCCGGGTGCTGACGGCGCTGCGCGACGCGGGCGTGACCGTGCACGGTGACGAGACGGTGCGCGCGGTCGACCCGTCCGCCGTGCCGGTCACCGACGAGGACTGGGCGACGGAGTACCTCTCGCTCGACATGGCGGTGGGGGTCGTCGACTCGCTGGACCAGGCGCTCGACCACATCCGGCGCTGGAGCAGCGGCCACACCGAGGCGATCGTGACCCGGTCGCTGGCGGCGAGTCGCCGGTTCGTCGCCTCCTGCGACAGCGCCGCGGTGATGGTGAACGCCTCGACCCGCTTCACCGACGGCGAGCGGTTCGGGATGGGCGCCGAGATCGGCATCTCCACGCAGAAGCTGCACGCCCGCGGGCCGATGGGCCTGCCCGAGCTGACCTCGACGACCTGGGTGGGCATCGGGGACGGCCACCTGGTGTGACCGGGCGGCGCGTGGGCGTTGCGGGTGGCCTTCCGGGAGGCCGGAACAGCCGTCTCCGGAGCACTCCGGAGCACTCCGGAAGCCCGTCATCCCTCGTCAATCCGTCATGTGCTGCCAACCACTGGCACTATGGACCGTGGTGGTGCTAGGCGCTGGACCGGAAGGTGGCCATGTCGTTGCAGGGATACGCGTTCGCAGACGTCGCTGATGTCCGGGAGCGGCTCCGGGAGACGGGCTACCTCGCCGACGAGGCGATCGCCACCACGGTCTTCCTCGCCGACCGGCTGGGCAAGCCGCTGCTCGTCGAGGGGCCGGCCGGTGTCGGCAAGACCGAGCTCGCCAAGTCGCTGGCCGCGGCGGTCGGCGCCGAGCTGATCAGGCTCCAGTGCTACGAGGGCCTGGACGAGGCCCGCGCGCTCTACGAGTGGAACTACAAGAAGCAGCTGCTGCGCATCCAGTCGGCCTCCGGCGCCACGGGCGAGGCCGCCGGGGACGCCGCCGCTGGCACCGCCAGCTGGCAGCAGACCCACGACGACATCTTCAGCGAGGAGTTCCTCCTCTCCCGTCCGCTGCTCACCGCGATCCGGCGGGACGACCCGACCGTCCTGCTCATCGACGAGACGGACAAGGCCGACGTCGAGGTGGAGGGCCTGCTGCTGGAGGTGCTCTCCGACTTCCAGGTCACGATCCCCGAGCTGGGCACCGTGAAGGCGACCCGCCGGCCGTTCGTCGTCCTCACCTCGAACGCCACCCGCGAGCTGTCGGAGGCGCTCAAGCGCCGCTGCCTGTACCTGAACCTGGACTACCCCTCGGCCGCCCGGGAGAAGGAGATCGTCCTCGCCCGGGTGCCCGAGCTGCCGGAGAAGATGGCCGAGTCGCTGGTGCGGATCGTGCGCGCGCTGCGGGCGATGGAGCTCAAGAAGGCGCCGTCGATCGCGGAGACGATCGACTGGGGCCAGACCGTTCTCGCGCTCGGTTTCGACACCATGGACGACGCCGCCGTCACCTCCACCCTCGGCGTGGTCCTCAAGCACGCCAGCGACCAGGCCCGCGCCATCAGCCAGCTCAAGCTCGGCGCCAACTGACGCAGGACCGGGAGGTCCCGATGAACCTGCTCGACCGCACCGTCGAGTTCACCGCCGCGCTGCGCCGCGCCAACGTCCCGGTGAGCAGCGCCGAGACGGTGGACGCCGCGCGGGCGGTCGGTGCCATCGGCTGGGCCGACCGGGACGCCCTGCGGGCCGCGTTCGCCGCGACGATGTGCAAGCGCCCGCTGTACCGGAGCGCGTTCGACTCGCTGTTCGACCTGTACTTTCCGCCGCGGATCGGCGACGGTGTCGTGCTGCCCGACGAGGGCGGGCCCGCCGGGGAGCAGCAGCCGGGGGAGCAGCGGAACGGCGACCCGTCCGAGCTGACCCCGCAGGAGATCGAGGCGCTGCGCCGGGCCATGCGCGACCAGCTCCGCGACGCGCTGCTCGACGGCGACGACGAGAAGCTCCGCGACCTGGCCCGCCGTTCGGTCAGCGCCTTCGGCGCGGCGCAGAACGGGCCGGGGCAGCGCAGCTACTTCATCTACCGGGTGCTGCGGGCGATGTCCCCGGAGACACTCATCGCGGACCTGCTCGCCGCGATGCTCGGTGACGACGATCGCGGCGGCCTCGAAGAGCGGATCGCGCGGCAGACGATCGCCGACCGCATCCGGGCGTTCGAGGAGATGATCTCCTCCGAGGTCCGCCGGCGGATGGCCGAGGAACGTGGCATCGAGGCCGTCGAGCGGACCGCGGTGAAGCCGCTCGCCGACCAGGTCGACTTTCTGCGCGCCTCCCAGCGTGATCTGGTCGAGCTGCGCCGCCAGGTGTATCCGCTCGCCCGCCGGCTGGCGACCAGGCTGACGGCGCGGCGCCGGCTCGGCCGGGCCGGCCGGCTCGACTTCCGCCGCACCGTCCGGGCGTCGCTGGCGACCGGTGGCGTGCCGATCGAGACCAAGCACCGGCCGCACAAGCCGCACAAGCCCGAGCTTGTCGTGCTGTGCGACGTGTCCGGATCGGTGTCCTCCTTCGCGCACTTCACCCTCATGCTCACGCACGCGCTGCGCGAGCAGTTCTCCAAGGTCCGCGCGTTCGCGTTCATCGACACGACCGACGAGGTCACCCGCTTCCTGCGCGGGCTCGAGCTGGGCGACATGATGGCCCGGATCGCCTCCGAGGCCGACCTGGTCTGGTTCGACGGCCACAGCGACTACGGCCACGCGATCGAGGTCTTCGCCGAGAAGTACCCGGACGCCGTCGGGCCGCGGACGTCGCTGCTCGTCCTGGGGGATGCCCGCAACAACTACCGGGCCACCTCGGCCGCGGTGTTCCGCCGGCTGTGCGGGCAGGCCCGGCACTCCTACTGGCTGAACCCGGAGCCGCGCAGCTACTGGGGCTCCGGCGACTCGGCCACCACCGCCTACGCCGACCTCGTCGACGAGATGGTCGAGTGCCGCAACGTCGAGCAGCTCCAGCACTTCATCGAGCGGCTGCTACCCACCTGAGGCGCCCCGCCTTGAAGCCCCACCTGAGGCGCCTCGGCGTGGTCGCGCCGTTGTGGGAGATTTGACGTTTCCGGCGCTTTCGGGGTGAACCGATCGCCGGGCCGCTGCGTCCAACCCTTCGACGGCGGGCGCATGGTGTGACCGCCGACGCCCGCGCGGGTGACCGCGCAGGCCGGACGGAGGGGTGCCGCCATGGCGACCGAAACGACGGCGACGACCATGCCGACAGGTCCGACCGACGCGACCGGACAGGCCGATCCGGGTGAACCGACGACCGCAGGCACCGCCGCGGGCGGGCAGCCGGGGCAGCCCGGTCCGGCCGCCCCTCCCGGTCCGTTCGGGGCGCCCGGCCGGAACGAGCGGCCCTGGTCGTCCCGCCTGCCGGCCATGCCGGACCCGCGCCGCCGCCGGCGCCTGATCCTCGGCGCGGGCGCGCTGCTCGTCGTGATCCTCGGGGTGGGCTTCATCGCCGCCGGAACGGACGGCGCCGGCACGAACTCGGCGGACACGGCGGCCGTCCCGATGCCGGCGTCCGAGCCCGGTACACCCGGCGAGATGAGCACGTCGGCGGACTCCAGCGCGTCGGCGCCGTCGCCGGCGCCCGGTGCGGCCCGGGAAGACGGCATCGCCGCGGGAGCGCCGTCGACCGTCCCGGGCGGGCCCGGTGGCACCGGCGGCACCGGCGGCGAGCCCGCCCGGCCCGCCGGCGCCCAGCCGCGGATCGTCCGCAACGGCACGGCCACGCTGTCCGTGCCGGCCGGTGCCGTGGACAAGGCGGTCCAGGATCTCTCCGCGGCGGCGCGGGGGCTTGCGGGGTACACCGAGTCCAGCGAGGTCAGCGGCACTCCGTCGACCACTGATGACGGCAGCCAGTACGCCACCGTGACCCTGCGGGTGCCGAGCGAGTCGTTCGACGAGCTGCGGTCCGGCCTGAGCCGGATCGGCACGGTGTCGGCGTCGACGATGTCCTCGCGCGACGTGACCGGGGAGTACGTCGATCTCGAGGCGCGCAAGCGCGCGCTGGAGGCCTCCCGTACCGCCTACACGACGCTGCTCTCCAATGCCACCACGGTGGGGGAGACACTGTCGGTGCAGCAGGCCATCGACGGCGTGCAGATCCAGATCGAGCAGATCGAGGGCCAGCGGATGGTCCTCGCCGACGCCAGCGACCTCGCGACGTTGACGGTGCAGATCGCCGAGGACGGAGCGGACCCCGCACCCGGGCCGGACGATGACGACTCGGGGCTGGTCGCTGCCGCGCGGACATCCTGGAACCGTTTCGTCCGCGGTATCGAGGAGATCATCGCGCTGCTCGGCCCGCTGGCGCTGGTCGGCCTGGTCGCCGCGTGCGTCTACGGGGCCGTCCGGATCGCGCGCCGGTGGGGCTGGATCCCGACGACCCCGGCCCCGCCCGCGCCGCCGCGGGACTCGGCGGGGTCGTAAGCGGGCCGGTGCGCTCTGGCACGGAAGGGGTCCGGGGCGGCACGATGGACGGGCACACGCAGGCCGCCGGCGACCGGCACCGACACGTCCGTGTCGGTGCCGGTCGCCGGCCGCGGACGGGAGCGCCGGGATGCCCGAGGCAGGCGAGGAATCCGGATCGGGGCTGACCAGCGCCCGCTGGACGCACGTCGCCCTGCCCTCCAGCGACCTCGACGCCTCGATCGCCTTCTACACGTCGATGACCCCGCTGGTCGTCGTGGCGGTCCGCGAGGACGCCGCCGGCCGTAGCGCCTGGCTCTCCAACGAGGGCCAGTGGCGGACGCCGTTCGTCCTGGTGCTGGTGGACTTCGTCCGGGAGCGCGGCGCCCGGCATCCGATCATGACGCCGTTCGCGCACCTCGGGATCGAGGTCCCGCGCCGGGCCGACGTGGACGACGCGGCGGCGCGGGCCCGGGCCGCCGGCTGCCTGCACTGGGAGCCGCAGGACCTGCCGGACCCGGTCGGCTACGTGTGCGCGCTGACGGACCCCGACGGCAACGTGATCGAGATCAGCCACGGCCAGCGGGTCTTCTCGACGGTGCGTGACCTGTGGGGGCCGCGCGGCTGACCGTCCGGCGCCGCGCCTTGACGTGGCCTCGTCCGGTGATCGCGGTGCGTGACGGGGAGCGGGGCCGGTCCGGTGGGGTGGGGGAGCGGAATCATCCGGGCTGCCCGCTCGATAACCTGCATATGAGACCCATAAGGGTCTATTCGGGGCGCTCGACGCGGGCAGCCGGTGATCGCCTGGTTGTGGGGGATTCGTCACCGCGCGTCGAGAGCCGCCATCGCGGGGATCCTGCGGACCCCCGAAAGGACGTGACGCCAGGTGACACCTCCGAGTCCGGCCGTTCACGACGTGCCGGCGATCGGTGGCCTCGGGATGACCGACGTCGCCCGGCAGACCGTCGCCCGGCAGACCGTCGCTCGGCAGGCCGGTGCCGGCGGGGCCCAGCCGGCCGCTGAGCCGCCCTGGCCGGCGTGCTCCGGTGTGGATCTCACCCGTCCCCATGCCGCCGTGGTGCTGCACTACGACGGCGCCCGCCGCGACGCGTGGGGCGCCGCCCTGGCCGCGCTCGACGTCCCGGTGCGCCGGGACGGGGCGTTCGGTGAGCTCGGGTGGGCGGTCCTGGCAGGTGACGCCGCCGACGTCGGCCGGGAGCTGGCCGCGGTGCGATCCCGCCTGGCCGCTGCCGTCGGATCGGACCGGCCGGTGCTCGCCGCCGCCGGGCGGGTGGTCGTCGGCGACGGCCGGGACACCTCCGAGACGGCATCGTCGCTCGCCGAGGCACGGGCCGTGCTCGCGCTGCTGCGCCATCGCGGCGACGGCGTGCAGCTCCTGCACTCGGACACCGGGCTGGCCGGGCTGCTGCTGGCCGTCCCGCGGGCGCGGCTGGAGTCGTTCGCCCGGGCCGAGCTCGGGCCGCTGCTGGACCGGCCCGAGCTGCTGGCCACGCTCGCCGCCTGGCTGGAGACGAACGGCAGCCGGGCCGCGGTCGCCGCGCGCATCCACATGCACCGCAACTCGGTCGGCTACCGGATGGACCGGGTCCGCGAGCTCCTGGGCCTGCACGGGGACCCGCCGGAGCGGATGTGGCGGTTGCACGCCGCCGTCGTCGCCCGCGAGCTGGTGGCGGCGCTTCCGGCCGGTGACGCCTTCCCGACCGGGGACCTTCCCGACGGCCGGGCTGGCCTGGCCGGGGCGGTCGGGGTGGCCGGCTACCCGCGGGCCAGCGCGGCGTCCACGAGGACCTGCGCCTCGGCGAGCACCGAGGCCAGGTGATCCCGGCCGGCGAAGCTCTCGGCGTAGATCTTGTAGACGTCCTCGGTGCCGGACGGGCGCGCGGCGAACCACGCGTCGGCCGTCGCCACCTTCACACCGCCGATCGGGGCGCCGTTGCCCGGCGCGGCCGACAGGGCCGCGGTGACCGCACCCCCGGCGAGCGTCGTCGCGCCCAGGGCCTCGGGCGTCAGCGCGGAGAGGATCTTCTTCTGCGCCGGGGTGGCGGGGGCGTCCACGCGCCGGTAGGCGGGGGAGCCGAACCGCCCGGTCAGCTCGGTGTAGAGAACACCGGGGTCACGGCCGGTCGTCGCGGTCATCTCGGCGGCCAGCAGGCAGGCGATGATGCCGTCCTTGTCCGTCGTCCACACCCGGCCGTCGCGGCGCAGGAACGACGCGCCGGCGCTCTCCTCGCCGCCGAAACCGAGCGAGCCGTCGAGCAGGCCGTCGACGAACCACTTGAAGCCGACCGGCACCTCGACCAGCCCGCGTCCGAGATCGGCGGCGACTCGGTCGATCATGCCGGAGCTGACCAGGGTCTTGCCGACCGCGGCGCCCGCCGGCCAGCCCGGCCGGTGCGCGAACAGGTAGGAGATCGCCGTCGAGAGGTAGTGGTTCGGGTTGAGCAGGCCGGCGCCGGGGGTGACGATCCCGTGCCGGTCGGCGTCCGCGTCGTTCGCCAGCGCGACGTCGAACGACCCGGCCAGCCGCAGCAGCGACGCCATCGCGAACGGTGACGACGGGTCCATCCGGATTCGGCCGTCCCAGTCCAGCGTCATGAAGCCGAACGTCGGGTCGACCGCGGTGTTCACCACCTCGATGTCGAGCTTGTGCCGCTCGGCGATCTCCTGCCAGTACAGGACGCTCGCTCCGCCGAGCGGATCGACGCCGATGCGGACCCCGGCCGAGCGGATGGCGTCGAGGTCGACGACGTTCGGCAGGTCCGCCACGTAGGCGCTGACGAAGTCGTGCACGGTCGCCGCCGCCAGCGCCTGGGTGTGCGGGATCCGGGCGACCCCGGTGAGACCCGCCTCGAGCAGCGCGTTCGCCCGGTTCTGGATCGCGCTCGTGGCCGCGGTGTCGGCGGGACCGCCGTGCGACGGGTTGTACTTGAAGCCGCCGTCGGCCGGCGGGTTGTGCGACGGCGTCACGACGATGCCGTCGGCGAGCCCCCCGGGCCCGCCGGCGCCCCCGTGCCCGTTGTGGGCGAGGATCGCGTGCGAGATCACCGGTGTCGGGGTGGCCTCACCGGCCGGCGCGACGCGGACGTCCACCCCGTTCGCGACCAGGACCTCGAGGGCGCTCGCCAGCGCCGGCGCGGACAGCGCGTGCGTGTCGACGCCGATGAACAGCGGACCGCTGACCCCGGCGGCCGCCCGGTGCTCGCAGATCGCCTGTGTGGTGGCCAGGATGTGGTCTTCGTTGAACGACGCCCGCAGTGCGCTGCCGCGGTGGCCGGACGTCCCGAACGCCACCCGCTGGGCCGGGTCGGCGGGGTCGGGACGCACGTCGTGGTAGGCGGCGAGCAGCGCCCGCGGGTCGATGAGCTCGTCGGGAGCGGCGGGCTGACCCGCGCGCGGGCTGTTCGGCATGGGCGGGCTCCATATGGG
>NZ_UBIZ01000227.1:0-4219 GCF_900465275.1 Parafrankia sp. Ea1.12
CTGCGGGCGAGGCCTGGTCCGCGGAGGAGATCCGCTCCGCGGGCGAGCGCGAGGTGGCGGGGGCCACCGCTGACCGCAGGCGGTTCCACCGGTGCGCGGGGGCCGCCGTCGTGGGCGCGCTGCTCGCCCAGAGCCAGATCATGGAGGTGGCGGACGTGCTCGCGGCCAGCCCGGTACAGCTCGCCCTCGAGCGCGCGAACGAGGCGCTGGGCGAGCTGGTCAACACCCACGAGGTGGTCCCCCCCGCCCACGTGCGCGCGCGCACGGCCCGGCTCCGGCGCGGCCTGGAGCGGCTCGGCCGCCGGTCCATGGCCACGGAGGACTCCCGCCGGCTGCTCGTGCTCGCCGGCCGGGTCGCGGTGCTCGGCGCCGACGCGGCCTTCAAGCAGGGCGACGTCGCCTCCGCCCGCCAGCTCACCGCCGACGGCTACGCGGCCGGCCTCGAGGCCGGCGACGGCCCGCTGTGCGGCTCCGCGCGCGAGGTCGGGGCCGTCAACGAGTTCTACGGCGGGCGTCCCGGCGAGGCCCTGCGCCTCGCCCGGGACGGCCTGCGGCACGTGGGCTCCGGCCCCGTCCGGGCCCGGCTGGTGTGCCAGGAGGCCCGCGCGCTGGCGGCGATGGGAGACGTCCGCGGCGCGGCCGGCAGCCTCGACCACGCCTACGACCTGGCCGACGCCATCCCGGCGGACCGCTGGGGCCGGCCTGGACCCAGCTTCGACACGTTCCACCCGGTCGAGGTCTCCTACAACGCGACCACCGCGCTCTGCCTGCTCGGCCGGCCGCGTGCCGCCCAGGAGCACGCCGAGCTGGCGCTGCCGAAGCTGGACGCGATGAACGCGCCCGGCTTCCGGTCGGTGATCCGGTTCGACCTCGCCCTGGCGATGGCCCGCCAGGGCCGGCTCGAGCTCGACGGCGTCTGCGAGCTCGCGACCGACGCGATCGGCATCTCCTGGGGGCGCACGGTCGCCTCGGTCTCCAGCCGGGCCGACCAACTGCTCGCCGCCACCACCCCGCACGGCGAGGTGCGCCAGGTCAGGGAGCTGGCCGCACTCGTGCGGGAATGGCAGCGCTCGGCATCGGGCCAGCGCCCTGATCCCGGCGCCGTCCCGGCACCGACACTGGATCTCTAGTACTGGTGCCGGGCGTGGCCGGCCCGCGCTCGGAGGCCGATCCGTGGATCCCGAACCAGGTGTCGCCGGGCGCTTCAGCGCGCAGCGGTCGCGGCGCGCGCTCGGTCGCATCTGTTCGAGCGTCGGCCTGGACGACCGCGACGCCGAGCCGATCAAGCTGACCGTGAACGCGGTGTACCGGCTGCCCCGCGAGGCGGCGGTCGTGCGCATCGCCAGCTCCACCGCGATGAACCACCGGGTCGAGAAGGTCGTGCGGGTCGCGCGCTGGCTCGCCGAGCACGAGATGCCGGCGGTCCGGCTGTTCCCCGGCCTGTCCGCCCCGATCACCGTGGACGGGCACGTCGCCACCGTCTGGGTCGACGCGGCCCCTCCCACCGGCGCGCCCGCGGCTCCCGGCGGGGCCGGTGGAGCCGCTGGCGCCCGGGATCTGGCGGCCATCCTGCGCCGGCTGCACGCCCTGCCACCGCCCGATCCGCCGCTGCCGGTGTGGGACCCGCTCGACGACGTCCGGCGGCGACTCTCCGACGCCGAGGGGCTCGGCGTCGACGACCGGCGGTTCCTGGAGAATCTCGCGCTGCGGGTGGACGAGGCGCTCGCGACCGTGCGGTACGCGTTGCCGCGCACCGTCGTCCACGGGGACGCGCACCTGGGCAACCTCATCCGGTCGGCGACGGGCGAGGTCGTGATCTGCGACTTCGACGCGACCTGCCAGGGGCCGGCGGAGTGGGATCTTGTCCCGGTGGCGGTGGGCACGCTGCGCTTCGGCCGCCCGCCCACGCCGCAGCTCGAGCTGGCCCGCGCCTACGGATTCGACGTCACCGCCTGGGAGGGGTTCGGGGTGCTGCGCTCCGTGCGCGAGCTGAAGCTGGTGACGAGCGTCGTCCCGATCCTCGCCAGCAGCCCGACGGCCGCGGCCCAGTTCGCGGTCAGGGTGGGCAGCCTCCGCTCGGGCTCCGACCAGACGGTCTGGACCCCTTATCGCTGACGTCAACGCCGGTGCCGGCGCTGGTGGAGGGCCTCGGAAGCGGCAACACGGCGCGGCCGCCCGCGGCCGACCGTCACCCGCAGCGGTCCGCCCCCGGCGGCGGACCGCTGCCCGCCGTTGCCCTGGCAGCATCGGCCCATGGACTCCGAACGCCTCCGGACGCTGCTGAAGGCCGTGTCGAGCGGCCAGGTCGATCCCGAGGATGCCGCCGCGGCGCTGATCGCGGGGCCGCTCGGCGGCGACGGCTCGGGTTTCGCCGACCTCGGCTACGCGCGCGTGGACACCCACCGCGGGATCCGCACCGGTGATCCTGAGGTGGTCTACGGCGCGGGCAAGACCGCGGCGGAGACGGTCGGCATCGTCGAGACGCTCCGCCGGGCCTCGGGAGTCGGGACGCCCACGCTGGTCACCCGGGCCGGAGCGGCCACCGTGGCGGCGCTGCGCGAACGCTGGCCCGACGCGCGGGTCAGCTCCTCGGCTTCGGCCTCGGCCTCGGCCTCGGGCGACGAGCGGCCGGCGACGGTGGTAGTCGGCCCGCTGCCGGAGCCCCGCGGCCGGGTCGTGATCGTCGCCGCCGGCACCTCGGACGCACCCGTCGCCGAGGAGGCCGCCATGACGGCGGAGGCCGCCGGCGCGGGTGTGGAGATGGTCCGCGACGTCGGTGTCGCCGGCCTGCACCGCGTCCTGGCCGCGCGGCCGGTCCTGGACAGCGCCGACTGCCTGGTCGTGATCGCCGGAATGGAGGGCGCCCTGCCGAGCGTGATCGGCGGGCTGGTCGGCGTACCCCTGGTGGCCGTGCCGACCAGCGTCGGGTACGGCGCGAGCTTCGGCGGGCTCGCGGCCCTGCTGGGAATGCTCACCTCCTGCGCACCAGGCATCGCGGTGTGCAACATCGACAACGGGTTCGGCGCGGGCCTGTTCGCCGCCCGGGTCGCCCGCCGGGCCTAGTACCGAGTCGGAACCGACTCGGCGCCACGACCACTCTCGCCTGTTCCTCTCGCCCCGGTGCCGAGCCGAGCCGCCGGGCCGGTGCCGAGGCCCAGGGCCGTCGGCAGCCCGCGGCCCGGACCCGGACCCGGACCCGGCGGGTGCGGCCCTGGGCAGGCGGGATACCGCCATCCGACGATGCGTGGCGGCTGGGTGAGTCCTGGCTGTCACTCAACCGCCGCGGTGGCTCGGCACCGTGCGCAGGGACCTGGCCGGCGTGCATATCTATCGCCTCCAGGGCCCCAGGACTCCTGCACACACCGCCGGCCCGACGACGCGGCCACCAACGGCGAGGCCCTTCGCAAATACCGACGCACTGCCGGCTCCCGAACGCGACCGTGACAGGCCGTGCCGTCACGACCCTCCGACTCATGTCATCCTGGACCGACTCTCGTCGTTGACGGCCCGAACGGAGGAGCCGGGCTGGACAGTGTGCCGGGGCAGGGTTGACCGTGTGATTTCGCCGCACGGCGGCCGTTCATCTCAGGCGGGATCATGAGTACTCGATCATGAACAGGACCGACGACATCGGTGGCGGGGACCGCCCGTCGCCTCGGGACGGCATGTCCGTTGTCGAGGTGACCGGCCCGCAGGACGCTCACCGACACGACGCCCACCGGCAGAGCGCTCACCGGCAGGACGCGGCCGCATCCTACGGAGGAGCCTCGTCCTACGACGTGTCGGCGATCCACTCACCGCCGCCCGGCAGCGGGCCGTACGACGGCGGACCGCACGACGGAGCGGCCCGGCACAGATCGCCGTACGGCAACCACTCGCGTGACGCCCGGCCGCAGGGGTGGTCCGTTGGTGGTCCGGACGACGCCATCGAGGTCGGAGGCCCGGAAGGCTTCAACGATCCGCCGCCGTGGGCACAGCGCCAGCACCAGACACCGGGCTCGCCGCAACACCAGACACCGGGCCCGCCGCCCGCCGTCGATCCCGGGCGACAGATCTGGGCCGGCGACCCGCCGCCGCCCGCGGCGGTGCCCGTCGATCCCTGGCGGGACGGCGCCGCTCCCGCGCCGTCGTACGGCCGGGAGCGCCCCGGATCATGGCAGCAGGCCCGCGGCGACCGCCCGGCGGCACCCATGCCGCCCGTGCCACCGCCCACCGAGGC
>NZ_UBIZ01000343.1:0-2894 GCF_900465275.1 Parafrankia sp. Ea1.12
TCGCCGCCAACGCCCCCGCCGTCAACGCCGCCAACGCCTCCGCCCCCGCCGCAGCGGCGGGCCCGGCGACGGGACCGATCCGCCGGGTCGGCACGGTCGCCTACCCGGCCCGGCCGGCCACGCTGTCGGTCTGGGGACTGTCGGTGAGCTTCGGGCCGGTGGCTGCGGTCCGCTCGGTCGACCTGCGGGTCGAGCCGGGACGGGTCGTCGGCGTCATCGGCCCGAACGGTGCGGGCAAGACGACGGTGATCGACGCGATCACCGGCTACACCTCGTCCGTCTCGCGGTCCCTGATGCTCGGCGACACCCGGCTCGACCGGCTGCCGGCCCACCTGCGTGCCCGTGCCGGGATCAGCCGGTCGTTCCAGAACCTCGAGCTTTTCGAGGATCTCACGGTCATCGAGAACATCCAGGCCGCCTGCGACCCGCGGGACGCCCGTGCCTACGCCGGTGACCTGGTGCTGCCGCGCTCCCGGCCGCTGCCCGCCGCGGCCGCCGCCGCCGTGGAGGCCTTCGGTCTGCGCGACGACCTGCTCCGCACGGTCTCGGAGCTCTCCTACGGCCGCCGCCGGCTGCTGGCGATCGCCCGCGCGGTGGCGACCTGCCCGTCCGTGCTGCTGCTGGACGAGCCGTGCGCGGGGCTCGACGAGAACGAGAGCGCCGGGGTGGCCACGCTGCTGCGGCGGCTGGCGGACAACTGGGGGCTGGGAATCCTGCTCAACGAGCATGACATGGACGTGGTGATGCGGATCTGCGACCAGGTGGTCGTTCTCGACGGCGGTGAGGTGATCGCGCAGGGCACCCCGGGTCAGGTCCGGGTCGACCCGCGGGTGCGCCGGGCCTACCTGGGCGCGGCGACCGGCGCCGGCCGCACACCGGCGGCCGGCTCGGCCGGCGCGGTTAGCCGGTGAGCACGAACCCCCCGGCCCCCGGTGTGCCGCGGCCCAGGACGGGGCCTGCCGCGCCGGTGCTCAGCGCGCGCGGGCTGTCGGCCGGCTACGGCGAGGGCGGGCCGGTGGTCCGCGGGCTCGACCTGGACCTGCGGCCGGGGGAGGTGGTCACCCTGCTCGGGCCGAACGGCGCCGGCAAGACGACGACGCTGCTCGCGCTGAGCGGGGCGCTGTCGCCCAGCGGCGGCACCGTCTCGTGGAACGGCCGGGTGACGACCGCCCCGTTGCACCAGCGTGCCCGCGCCGGGCTGGCCTTCGTCCCCGAGGACAGGTCCGTGATCATGGATCTGACGGTGCGGGAGAACCTGCGGCTCGGCCGCGCCGACACCGGCGTGGCCCTGGAGACGTTCCCCGAGCTGGCCGGGCATCTCGACCGGCGGGCGGGCCTGCTCTCCGGTGGTCAGCAGCAGATGGTCGCGCTCGCCCGGGCCCTCGCGCGCCGGCCCGCGGCGCTGCTCGCCGACGAGCTCTCGCTCGGCCTCGCGCCCCAGCTGGTCGAACGGCTGCTCGGCGCCGTCCGGGCCGCGGCCGACGGTGGTCTCGCCGTGCTCCTCGTCGAGCAGCATGTGCGCAGCGCGCTGGCGGTGGCCGACCGGGTGATCGTCCTGCGGCATGGCCAGGTCGCGTGGTCGGGCCCGGCGGCCGGGGTGCGGGCGGATCCCGACCTGCTCCTCGGCGCCTACCTGCCCCTGGCCTGACGCCACCCGGAGGTCGTCGCCCGGCGCGCGGGCCGGCTGGGCCCGCGCGCCAGGCCGTCGGGTCAGGAAGCGCCGCGGGTCAGCAGGCCGAGCGCCTCGTAGGTTTCCGGCCCGAGCGGGACGAAGGTGTGCTGGGCGCTGTTCCAGCGGGCACCGCGCATCGTCGTGTTGAAGACGCGCTCCACACCCGGGATGGGGTTGGGCGTGGTGAAGTCCAGCGGCGGGATCACGCCGAGGTCGAGGCCCTTGGTCGCGCGGAGCTGCTCGAGCAGGCTCTTCGTCGTCAGGTCGCCCGAGACGGAGTTGCCGACCTTCTCGGCGATCTGGACGGACAGCCACGCCCCGGTGGTCTCCGTGGAATCCCGGAGCTCGGCGCGCGCGTCGGCATCGCCCCCAGCCGCCTCGGCGTCCATTTCGGAGATCATCCGTTTGAGCTCGGGGAACTCGGCGGCCTGGCTGAGCTCGGGGAACGCGCTGGCGACGACGAGGTTGTCGGCGGCCGGCCCGAGCGTGGCGAGGTACTCCTTGGAGAGGGTGCCGGCCGCGTGGCAGGTGCGCAGGTTCGGGTCGCCGCCGCCGATGACCGCGTAGGCGGCCTGGTCGAACACCACCAGGACGGCGCCGTCCGCACCCGCCCTGCTCAGCTGCGCGACGGTCGGGGTGAGGTCGCTGCTGGTGATCGGGATGCGCAGCTCGGGATTGATCGGCGCCCCGGCCGCGCGCCCGCCGGCCTGGGCCATCGTGATCAGGCGGTCACTCGCGCTCAGGTCGTAGCCGACCAGCCCGACCTTGGACGCCCCGGCCTTGCGTAGCAGCGACGGGCAGACGGCCGGGTAGAAGGTGAGTGGGCTGACGACGAAGCTGACGTCCGAGCTGAGCTCGGAGCCGTCCGCCGCGATCCCGGCCGACCCGATCGCCGGGATGCCGGCCTCCTCGAGGATCGGCATGATCCCGCCCGAGCCGTTGACGGTGGAGACCACGGCCAGAACGTGCTCGTCCACCGCCTTCTGGGCGCATTCCTTCGCCGCGGTGGGGTCGTTCTTCTCGTTGCAGTGCAGGATCTCGACCGGATGGCCCTTGATGCCGCCACGCTCGTTGACACCGCGGGCGGCGGCCCGGACCGCCGCCACCATCTCGGGATGGTTGGCCCCGGTGGTGCCGACCGGCGCGATGATCATCAGCTTGACCGGTTCGCCGGAGCTGGTGGCCGTGCCACCGCCCTGCTCGCCGTCGCCGCCGCCGCACG
>NZ_UBIZ01000640.1:0-3196 GCF_900465275.1 Parafrankia sp. Ea1.12
GCCGACTCATCGCCCCCACTGCCTGGAAGGACCCCGTGGTCGACGTCCTACCCCCGCCCCCCGGCGACCGCATCGAACCCATCGGCATCGAAGTCGAGATGCAGCGGTCGTACCTCGACTACGCCATGTCCGTCATCGTCGGCCGTGCCCTGCCGGAGGTGCGTGACGGGTTGAAGCCCGTCCACCGCAGGGTCCTGTACGCGATGTACGACGGCGGTTACCGGCCTGACCGGGGGTACTTCAAGTGCTCCCGCGTCGTCGGTGACGTCATGGGTAACTACCACCCGCACGGCGACTCGGCGATCTACGACACGCTCGTCCGCCTCGCCCAGCCGTGGTCGCTGCGTTACCCACTGGTCGACGGTAACGGCAACTTCGGCTCACCGGGCAACGACCCGCCCGCCGCCATGCGGTACACCGAGGCCCGGATGGCGCCGCTGGCCATGGAGATGCTGCGCGACATCGACCAGGAGACGGTCGACTTCGCGCCGAACTACGACGGCCGCTCACAGGAGCCGCTCGTCCTGCCCAGTCGCTTCCCCAACCTGTTGGTGAACGGCGCGGGCGGCATCGCCGTCGGCATGGCGACCAACATCCCGCCGCACAACCTGGTTGAGGTCGCCAAGGGCGTCCAGTGGGCACTGGATCACCCGGATGCCACCGCCGAGGAGCTGCTCGAGGCGCTCCTCGGCATCATCAAGGGCCCGGACTTCCCGACCCACGGCCTGATCGTCGGGCGCAACGGCATCGAGGATGCCTACCGCACCGGTCGCGGCAGCATCCGGATGCGCGCCGTCGTCAACGTCGAGGAGAACAAGGGCCGGACCCAGCTCGTCGTCACCGAGCTGCCGTACCAGGTCAACCCGGACAACCTCGCCGAGAAGATCGCCGAGCTCGTCCGGGACAACAAGGTCACCGGCATCTCGGACGTCCGTGACGAGACGTCCGCGCGCATCGGGCAGCGGCTCGTCATCGACCTCAAGCGCGACGCCGTCGCCAAGGTCGTGCTGAACAACCTGTACAAGCACACCCAGCTGCAGGACACCTTCGGCGTCAACATGCTGGCGATCGTCGACGGCGTGCCGCGCACCCTGCGCCTCGACCAGATGATCTCCTACTACGTCGAGCACCAGGTCGACGTGATCGTCCGGCGGACCCGCTACCAGCTGCGCAAGGCCCGCGAGCGGCTGCACGTCCTCGACGGTCTGCTGATCGCGCTCGACCACCTGGACGAGGTCATCGCCCTCATCCGCAACGCGGAGTCGGCGGAGGTCGCACGCGGCCAGCTCATGGAGCGCTTCTCGCTCTCCGAGATCCAGGCCACCGCGATCCTCGACATGCAGCTGCGCCGCCTGGCGTTCCTCGAGCGTCAGCGCATCATCGACGAGGCCGCCGAGCTGCGCGCCAAGATCGACGAGCTGGAGGCGATCCTCGCCTCGCCGGCGCGGCAGCGCGAGATCATCGGTCAGGAGCTGGCCGAGGTCGTCGAGAAGTTCGGCGACGAGCGGCGGACGCGGCTCGTCCCGTTCGAGGGCGACATGTCCGTCGAGGACCTCATCGCCCGCGAGGACGTCGTCGTCACGGTGACCCGCGGCGGGTATGCCAAGCGGACCAAGACCGACCTCTACCGCTCGCAGAAGCGCGGCGGCAAGGGCGTGCAGGGCGCGGCGCTGCGCGAGGACGACATCGTCGAGCACTTCTTCGTCACGACGACGCACCACTGGCTGCTGTTCTTCACCAACAAGGGCCGGGTCTACCGGGCGAAGGCGCACGAGCTGCCCGAGCAGGCGCGCAGCGCCAAGGGGCAGCACGTCGCGAACATCCTCGCCTTCAGCCAGGACGAGCGGATCGCCGAGGTGATGGCGATCCAGGACTACCAGGCCGCCCCCTACCTGGTGCTCGCCACCAAGCGCGGCCTGTGCAAGAAGACGGCGCTGACCGACTTCGACTCCAACCGCGCCGGCGGCCTGGTCGCCATCAACCTGCGCGACGACGACGAGCTGATTTCCGCCCGTCTCGTCGCTCCCGGTGACGACCTGCTGCTGGTCAGCCGCAACGCCCAGTCCATCCGATTCCACGCCGACGACGAGCAGCTGCGGCCGATGGGACGGGCGACGTCCGGCGTGATCGGCATGCGGTTCGACGATGCCGACGAACTGCTCTCGATGGACGTCGTCATGCCGGAGAGCCCCGCGGATCTGCTGGTCGCGACCAGTGGCGGCTACGCGAAGCGGACGCCGCTCGCCGAGTACCCCATCCAGGGCCGAGGCGGCAAGGGGGTCCTCACGGCGAAGATCGTGTCGACCCGGGGCGGTCTGGTCGGGGCGCTCGTCGTGGAGCCGAACGACCAGCTCTACGCCATCACATCCAATGGCGGTGTGTTGCGTACCGTAGCGAAGGATGTTCGCCGGGCACAACGGCAGACGATGGGCGTACGGCTCATCGACCTGGAGGCCGGTGTGCAGGTGGTCGGTGTGGCGCGCAATGCTGATGCCAACGACAGTGACGGCGACGGCGAGACCGCCGGGTCGGACGGCACGGCGGGCTGAAGCCGGTGACGTGACGTCCCGGGCGGCCACGGCGCGCGTCGTCGGTGGCATGCCAGGACCACGGGCGTGAAGCCACACGTGCGACCAGGAGTGGACGGGGAGAATCCGTGAGCGACAGTCAGAATGACCGGCCCGCCCGGTCGGCCGTCCACCGCGCATCCCCGGCCCGTCCGGAGCAGCGCACCGCGGCCGTGGCCGGTGGCGCGCCTGTCGGTGGTACCGCCGCCGGGCGCGCCGCGGCTGGCGGTACCACCGCCGGCGGTGCCTCCGCGGCTGGTTCCAGCCGGTCCGGCACGGCGAAGGCCGGGCCCGTGGGCGCGGCACCAGGCGTGGGTTCCGGTGCCGGTTCCGGAACTGGGATCGGCAAGGGAGCTCCCGGGACAACCGGCTCCGGAACCGGCGTGAGCTCGGCGGCGGGGGGCGGTGTGGGTGGTCCCCGCTCGACACCGGGAAAGGCCGACGGAGAGTCCAAGCGCGCGTTCCTCCCCGGCACCGGCCGTCCCGCCGACGGGCGTCCCGGGACCGATGGCCGTCCCGCTGACGCCGAGGTGTGTCGTCTGACTGGTCTGGCCACCCGCACCGTCCCGGTCGGACGGGTCGTTCTCGTCCCGCCCGGGACGCTGGAAGAACGGGCTCGCCGCCCCGCC
>NZ_UBIZ01000230.1:0-41675 GCF_900465275.1 Parafrankia sp. Ea1.12
GCTGTGCCCGCCGATGCCCGGTGACCGGGTGATCGGCTGGGTGGCCGCGCTCGCGGTCGACGCCGTCGACGGGCCGGCCGGGGACGGGGAGGACGAGCCGGCCGCGGAGGGGGAGTACGTCCCGGTCGGCACTCCGGCACCTGATCCAGCCGTGTGACGGTGGCGGCAACTCGGCCGTGAACGCCGCGTCAGCGGCTCCTGGTGAAGACATGCCGGGTGTGGGTGAAGGCGCCCTTGCCGAAGGCGAGGACCTTCCTCATCCAGCTGAGCTGGGCGGACTCCTGGCCCACCGGCACCCGCCCGGCCTTGAACCAGCCCGTCGGTATGCTCGCCCGACTATGCCCGAAGGCCACACTGTGCACAGGTTGGCGGCCGTCCACCAGCGGATGTTCCGTGGCCGGCCGGTGACCGTGTCGAGCCCGCAGGGCCGGTTCGCCGACGGCGCGCACATGCTGGACGGGCGGGTGCTGACCGAGGCCGAGGCGCACGGCAAGCACCTGCTGCTGGGATTCGGCGACGAGCAGATCCTTCACATCCACCTGGGTATCTACGGCACCTACGTACTCGGTCCCGGCCCGGCGCCCGTGCCGACGGGAGCCGTCCGGCTGCGGCTCACGGCCGACACCGGGTACGCCGACCTGCGTGGGCCGAACGTCTGCGAGCTGCTGGCACCCGGTGAGGTGAAGGCGCTGCGCGACCGGCTGGGCCCCGATCCGCTGCGCGCGGACGCCGATCCGGCGCTGGCCTGGCGCCGGATCGAGCGCAGCCGCACCCCGATCGCCGTGCTCCTGCTGGACCAGAAGGTCGTCGCCGGGCCGGGCAACATCTACCGGGCCGAGGTGCTGTTCCGCGCCGGGATCCACCCGCTGCTACCGGGCCGGGAGCTGACCCGCGACCAGTGGGCCGAGATCTGGGCCGACCTGGTCGCGCTGATGGCCGACGGGGTGCGGACGGGCCGGATCGACACCGTGCGCCCCGCGCACACCCCGGAGGCGATGGGCCGCCCACCGCGCGTCGACGACCACGGGGGAGAGGTCTACGTGTACCGCAGAACAGGCCATCCCTGCCTGGTCTGCGCCGTCGAGGTGCGCACGGTGCAGCTGGCCGGCCGGAACCTGTTCTGGTGCCCCGGCTGCCAGCCACCCGTTCCGGGCTGAGCGCCGATCCGGGCCTCAGGGGGCGACGATCCAGCCGGGGAACCACATGCGGTCGCGCCAGGAGCTCAGCGGAATCGTCTGGGCGGCGAGGATCGGGTAGAAGTAGGCGAACATCAGCACGACGGCGGCCAGGTAGAGCCCGAACGACAACGCCCCGATCATGCGGCGGGTGTCCGACGCGTCGCGGGGGCCGAGCGCGAGACCGGCGGACGCGGTGATCCCGAGGATCAGGAACGGCAGCGACGGCAGGGCGTAGAAGAAGAACATCGTCCGGTTGGGGAACGCCAGCCATGGCAGGAACGACGAGCCGAAGCCGACGAGTACCAGGGCGGCCCGCCAGTCGCGCCGGCTGACCCACAGCGCGAGCATCGCGACCAGCGAGGCTGTGCCGACCCACCAGACCGCCGGATTGCCCAGGGCCAGCACCTCGCGGGAGCAGCCGGCGGCGGCTTGGCAACCCCGCTCGCCGAGCTTCGGGCTGTCGTAGGCGTAGACCACCGGCCTGGCGAGCACCAGCCAGCTCAGCGGCGTGGACTGCGCCACGTGCGGCGCGCTCAGGTGCTCGTGGAAGTCGAGGATGTCCTGCTGGTAGTCCCACCAGCCGTGCCAGGCGGCGAAGAACCCGTCGCCGTACCTGTGCCGGTTGTAACCGCCGTCGGTGACGAACCAGCCCGTCCAGGTGGCCAGGAACGTCACGATCGGCAGCAGGATGTAACAGCCGGACCAGGCCGGCAGGTCGCGGCGCAGCGCCCCGCGCACCGGCCGCCGCGCGCCCGCGGTGCGCCGGGCACCGACATCCCAGGCCAGGGCCAGTGCGGCGAGACCGACCAGCGTGTAGAGCGCGCTCCACTTCACGCCCATCGACGCCCCGAGGCACAGCCCGGCGGCGATCCGCCAGGGCCGCAGCCCGGCGCGCGGCCCGTAGCGGACGAAGCGTTCGGTCGCCCTGGACGGCGCGCCACCGGACGGCGGGCCCGCGGCGACGCGCGCGGCGAGCGCGGCCCGGCCGTGATCGCGGTCGAGCACCAGGCAGGCCAGCGCGAGCACGAGCCCTGTCATCAGGAAGATGTCGAGGATGCCGATCCGGCTCTGGACGAACTCCAGCCCGTCCAGGGTCAGCAGCAGGCCCGCGAAGCAGCCGAGCACGGTGGACCGGAACATCCGCCGTGCGGTGCGGGTGAGCACCAGCACCGCCAGCGTGCCGAACAGCGCCGAGGCGAACCGCCATCCGAGCTCTGGGCTGCCGTGCGCGACGCCGGCGCAGTCGGTGTAGCCGAAGATCTTCTCGGAGGCGGCCATGAACCACTTGCCCAGGGGCGGATGCACCACGAAGGCGGGGCCGGTGCAGGTCTCGCTGTTCACCTCGTAGCCCGAGGTCATCAGGCCCCAGGCGTCCTTGGTGTAGTAGACCTCGTCGAATTTCATGCCCCGCGGCTCGGTGAGCTGCCAGAACCGCAGGATGCCCGCGACGGCGGTGACCGCGAGCGCGGCCACCCAGCCGATCACCCGGTCACCGGGCATCGGCGGGCACAGCCGCATCCGCAGCGCGTCGGCCGCGGACCCGGTCGGGCGCCGCCGGTCGGAACCGGCCTGGTCGGTTCCGGAGCGGGAGAAATCAGCTGTTGCTGCTGCCGTCACATGGCCAGGCTAGGGACTGCGCCGACGAGACGGACAACTGGTGGCACTCGGGTCCGCGCCGCACGCGGGGATCGCTGGTCTCCGCGTCGAGGAGGCCTCTCCGCGTCGTGCGCGGCCCGGGATGTGCCCTCGCGGCGGAGACGTCCGGACTGGTCTAATAGCAGCAGAAGGGACGTGGATGACCAGCTTGCAGATGAGGGCCGTCGCCGCGATTCTGCGGCTGACCAGAAAGCCGGGGACGGCCACCGTCGAACGGGCCCACCGGCGGATCGCGGCGCGGAAGCGGCCGTCGGCGCCGCCGGCGGCCCTGCGCCGGCGGCACTCGGTGAGCAGCCGGCAGGTCGAGGGGTTCCCCTGCCACACCGTCGCCCCGAAGGGCCGGCCCGCCGCGCGGGGGGCGGTCTACATCCACGGCGGCTCCTACATCAACGGCATGGCGCCACAGCACTGGACGCTGGTCTCCCGGCTCGCCGACGCCGGGGTGCGGGTGGACGTCCCCGACTACGGCCTCGCGCCGGGGCACACCTACCGCGAGGCGTATCCGTTCCTCACCACGGTCTACCGGCGGCTGCTCGACGAGATGGACCCGGCCACGGTCACCATCGCCGGGGATTCCGCCGGCGCCGGGTTGGCGCTGGGCTTCGCGCAGACCCTGGAAGACCACGGGCTGCCGCAGCCACGTGGCCTGGTACTCATCTCCCCGTGGCTGGACCTCACCCTGGGCGACCCGGCGGTCGCGGCGGCGGAGGCCCGCGACCCCTGGCTGACCCGCATCGGCCTGGTGGAGGCCGGTCGCGCCTGGGCCGACGGCGACGACCCGGCCGCACCGCGGCTCAGCCCGATGAACGGGCGGCTCACCGGCATCGCCCCGACGCAGGTGTACGTCGGCACCCGCGACCTGCTCTACCCCGACGTCCTGCGTTTCCAGAAGCGGGCCGCCGCCGAGGGCCTCCAGGTGGAGCTCACGGTCCGCGACGGTGCCGTGCACGTCTACCCGCTCATCCCGGTACCGGAGGGCCGCGCGGCGTCCCGCGTGATCGTGCGGGACGTCGCCAGCTGACCGTGGCGGCACCGCCGACCCCGCGGCCGGACCGGGATGGGACGATTTCCGCCATGCCCTCGAGAGCCGTGCCGCCGAGCCGGCGGGTGCTGCTGGCCTTCGCGGCGACCGCGGTCGGCGGGGGCCTCGCCGGATGCTCGGACGGCTCCGGTGCGCCCGCCCCGCCCGCGTCGCCCGCGTCGTCCCCGTCAGCGGCACCGGCTTCGGCGGCGACCACTCCGGTGGCGGGTGCGGGCACGCCGGCCGCTTCGGCGGTCGCGGCCGGCCCCGTGGAGGTCTCACGGGTGACCTTCGCGAGCGCGGCCAGGGGCCGGCAGGTCGGCATGGTGGTGATCGCGCCGGGCGGGTCCCGGGACGGGCTGCCGGCCTGCCTCGTCCTGCACGGCCGGGGGGACGACGCCGAGCGGTCGGTCAGCCTGCTGAACCTCGACCGGTATCTCACCGCGGCCCTGGCGGTGGGCGTGGCGCCGTTCGCCCTCGTCGCCGTCGACGGCGGCGAGACCTACTGGCATCGCCGCGCCTCGGGTGACGACCCCGAAAAAATGATCATTGACGAGGTGCTGCCCCGGTTCGCCGGGCTGGGCCTGCGGGCTACCCGGCTGGCGGCGACGGGATGGTCGATGGGAGGGTACGGCGCGCTGCTACTGGCCCGTCGCCATCCCGGACTGGTCGTGGCGGTCGCGGCGAGCAGCCCGGCGATGTGGCCGTCCTACGGGGCGAGCGCCCCCGGCGCCTTCGACTCCAGGGCCGACTTCGCGGCCCACCCGGTCCTCGGGACGCCACCCGTGCCGGGCGTGTCGTACCGAATCGACTGCGGCGCCGCCGACCCGTTCCTCGCCGTGTCCCGCCAGGCCGCCCGTGACCTGGCGGCGAGCGAACAGAACTTCGGCCCGGGCGGTCACACCCCCGAATACTGGCGTTCCGTCGTGCCGGCGCAGCTCGCCTTCCTCAGCGGCGCGCTGAGCCGCGCGGCCTGACGGACGCGCGGCCGGCGGCCGGCCTCGCCCCGCGATCGGGCGGGACGAGACCGGTGACGTGATCGATCAGGGAGCGTCGGCGTAGCGCAGGTAGGGCTTGGTCTCCTCGACGTTCTGGAACCGCTTCTTGGCGTCCTCGGTCGAGACCGAGATCGCGACGATCACGCGGTCGCCGGGCTTCCAGTCGGCCGGGGTCGCGATGGGGTTCGCGTCCGTGGCCTGGAGCGCGTCGATGACGCGGATGATCTCGTCGAAGTTGCGGCCCACCGACTTCGGGTAGGTGAGGGAGAGCCGCACCTTGTTGGCGGGGTCGATGATGAACACCGAACGCACGGTGGAGGTGTCGCCCTCACCCGGGTGGATCATGTCGTACAGCTCGGCGATGCGGTGGTCGGGGTCGGCCACGATCGGGAAGTTGAGCGCGCTGCCGGCGACCTCGGCGATGTCCGGCGCCCAGGCGTTGTGCTGGTCGACCGGGTCGACGGACAGCGCGAGAGCCTTGGTGTTCCGCTTCTGGAACTCGCTCTGCAGCGCGGCGGTGCGGCCCAGCTCGGTGGTGCACACGGGGGTGAAGTCGGCCGGGTGGCTGAAGAAGACCGCCCACGAGTCCTTCTTCCACTCGTGGAAGGTGATCTCGCCGTCGGTGGTCGTGGCGGTGAAGTCGGGAGCGGTGTCGCCCAGGCGGAGACCCACGGGCCGTCCTTTCGTCGTAGCGTCGGGTGGTTGTTCAGGCCAGGCCAAGGCTACGGTCGATCGGCCGCGACCGTATGTGCGAGACCTCATGTGGCCGCCGGACGAGCCTTTTCTTCCCGTGCCGGGGGAGCGTCGGTGGCTACTGAGCCGAGGTGACGCTCAGTGGCATCGGGACTTCGGCTGCGACCGGTGCCGGGCCCTGCGGCGCGGCCGGCGCGTCCGTGTCGAGCGCCCTGATCTCCGACTTGAAGATCCGCAGGGACCGGCCGAGGGACCGGGCGGCGTCGGGAAGCCTCTTGGAACCGAAGAGGACCAGGACGACCACTGCGATGATGAGCAGCTCGGGAGTACCGATGTCAGCCATGGAACCATCCTCTTCGGGACGAGTACGTGTCCGCCTTGCCGGGCCAGATCGGATGCTACGTGCTCCGGACCCGGGCCTGCTCTCAGCGCGCGGCCACCGCGGCGCGGCCGGCCGACGGCGCCAGCGCCCGCCGGAGAAAGGAGATCTGGTGGGCGAGCGCCGGCTCGTGCCACGGCTTGCCCGCGTGGAGATCGAAGTGGTCGCACGGGTAGTGCCGGACCTCGGCCCGGCCACGGACGCGGCCTTGGCCGTCGCGTGCGGCGGCGCGGCGCGGTCGAAGTCGGCTATCTGTACGAACCACCGGGTCCGCAGCACCTGGACCGCCGACCGGCCCGGCCGGAACGAACCGATCTCACTGCCCAGGGTGGCCGCGACCTCGTTGCGCCAGGTCGGCCCGGCGATCGCGAGGTAGTCGTCGTAGTAGCCCACCGGGGTGAGCGCCGCCGTCCTGCCGGGTGGCCCGACCACCGGGATCATCGGGGCCGGGCGGCCGGCCAGCGCCGTGAGCCGGGTGGCCAGGCCTGCGAACGACGGCGATGCCCGCGTCGCGCCCATCGGTCGAGGTGATCCGTTAGGTAATATATTGCCCATCGTGACCGGTGTTGCGCAGCGCGTGGCTTCCCTGCAAGCGGGGGCCGGGGCGGTGGACCTGTGGCCGTACGGTCGTCGGTGCCGGTGGTCGACCGGTCCGGTCCGCCTGATCCGATCCTGGGCTGACACGCCACGCCAGCTCGCGGCGGGCGCCGTGGCCGTCGCCGTCTGGTTGGCGCTGCTCTCGGGCCTCACGACCTTCGTGGCGTTGTCGCGGCACGCTGCCGTCAGCGATGCCCGTGACCGTGCGGGCCAGGTGGTCGTCGAGGCCCAGTTCGTTCGGGGCGAGCTGTCGAGTGCCGACGCGGCCGCCGCGGCGTCGGTGTTCAGGCACGCCCTCTTCGACGTCCAGGCCTCCGACGCGGCCGGGCTGCGCGCCGTGTACGGGCAGATGAGAGACGAGCCCCGGATCGACGAGCGGATCGGGGCGGCGGGGGAAGGAGTCGTCCGGCTGCAGCAACTCGGTGTGCGAAGCTGCCTGGACGCCGACCCGTCCGCCGGGTCGGCTGGGTCGTCCGGGTCGGCGTGCGCCGACGAGATCCTGACCGAACTGGGCCAGCTGATTCCCCGGTACGCGAGTCTGGTGAGCGCCGGCCAGGCCAACAGCCAGACGGGCGACTCGGTCGCCGAGGCGTACCTGCGGGCGGCCTCGGACCTCGTACGGGACCAGATCATCCCCAAGGTCGACATGTTGCTCGAGCTGGGTGGGCGCGACGTCGACGTGGACTTCCGGCGCGCGACCGACGATGCGGTCGAGACAGCGCTGCTCCTGCTCTTCGCCGGCGGAGGAGCCGGGCTCACCGCGCTCCAGGTCCACTACTGGCGGCGAAGCCGCCGGGTGTTCGAACTCCGGCTGCTCGCCGCGACGGTCTGCCTGTTGGCCGCGGGTGGCCTGTTCGCCGCCGGCGCGCTGGCTCAGCAGGCCCGGGTCCAACACGGCGTCGACGACGGTTACATGCCCATGGTGACCCTCGCGCAGGCGCGGGTCTTCGCGTTGCAGGCCCGGGCCGAGGAGAACCTCGATCTGATGTCCCTGGGAATCGGAACCGAGTACGACGAGGGCCTCGACACGGCGGTAGAGGCCCTCGGATACGACGCGGCGACCGGCGACCGGCTGCCGCCCGGCGCACTGCCCGGCCGCAGCGGATCCCTGGTCCTGGCGCTCCGCATGCTGCCTGGGGACGTCCTCGACCCGGCCGTCGAGGGCCACCTTCGGACGTGGCTGACCAACCGGAATGAGGTCGTGTCGTTGCTGGGGAGTACCGAGGGAACCGACGCGATCAGCTCGGGGGCGAACTCCTTCGAACGGGCGGCCCGGCTGACCGCCGGCCCTGGAGCGGACGCCTTCGGCGCGCTCGACGACGAGCTGGCCGGCGGGATGGAGGTCAGCACCCAGCGGTTCCGCGACCGGATGTCGACCGCCGCCACCCCGCTGACCTTCCTCGGGCTGGCGGCCGGCGTGCTGCTGGCCGTGGCGGCCGGCCTGGTCGTGTGGGGCATGCGGCGACGACTCCGCGAGTACCGGTAGTGACCGCCCTGCCGGGCGAGTCGCGTCGTCCGGGCGGTTCGCGTCGTCGTCGTGGTCGACGACGGCCGGCCGGGCTCGTCGCGGTGCTCACCGCGGCTGCCATCGCCGCCACTGCCGCCGCCTGCGGGACCACCAGCGCGGAGCTGCCGGATGATGCGCGTCCGGTCCCGTCGGCTCCGGCCGTCACCGACCGAGCCGCGGCGCCGGCCGACCCGCGTCCCGCCGGGCCGCCGGCCGGGCCGGACACCGGACAGGTCTGTGCCGATGGCCGGCCGGTACGGGCGAGCCTGCCACCGGTGGGGCCACTGCCTTCCCCCGGCTGGTTCCGCCCGGGTTCGACGATGGCAGCCATCTACGACGGCGGGAACGGCTATCTGGACGTCGGGATCACGACCGACGTGCCCCCGGCCGGTTCGATGAACTGGCGGACACTCAAAATCGAGGGCTTCGACGTCGACATAGCAGCACAGATCGCCACCGCGCTGTTCGGTCCGGCGGGCACCGACCGGATGAAGTTCCACGCGGTCACCACGAGCGAGCGCGGCATTCTCATCATGGACGACGCCGATCCCGCACACCCGGACGCGGATACGGCGACCGACTCGGCGTCCGGGCTGGATCTCGTCATCGCGACCTACACGATCACCTGCGAGCGGAAGGCGGACATCCTTTTCTCCGGGGTGTACTTCGAGTCCAGCTTCAAGTTGCTCATCCCGAAGAACGCCGGATTCCACTCGATCGGCGACTTCGCCGGCCTCACCGTCTGCTCCACCCAGGAGAGCACGTCGGTCGAGAAACTGCGCGAGGCGGCCGCCGGGGCGCCGGCGGCCACGCCGTCCCGGCCACCGATTCCCGGCCTGACGGTCATCGAGCTCCCGCGCGCCGCCGACTGCCTCGTCGCGGTCCAACAGGGCAGGGCGGACGCCGCGGCGACCGATGACGTCGTTCTGGCCGGCATGGCCGATCAGGACGAGTACCTCGAGGTGGCCCCGTCGGCCTTCGACAGGGTGTTCGGGACCGACTCCGCGACCCTGGACGAGCCCTACGGGGTAGCCCTGTGGCGCAGCGGGAATCAGGCCCAGGACGACGAGTTCGTCAGATTCGTCAACGGTGTGCTCAAGAACATGATGCTGAGCGGGAAGTGGGACCGGATCTACAACCTGTGGTTCGGCGCTCTCGGTCCCCGCGACAGTCCGCTCGCGCGGAATCCGTCCTGGCCGGAGGCGGTTGCGGCAGGGGCGGTTCCGTCACAGCGCGAGCATGCCAGCTGCGTCGGCCCGCCATCCGCCGGGCTGATCGGGGGCGTCCGTGGTTGTTAGATCGGCGTCGCTGGGAAAGGGTGTGGTTATGCCGAAGCAGGTCTCCGCGCAGCACCCGACGCCGCGCCGGTCACCGGCCCGCAGTGTCGCCGACCCGGGCGCGCTCGCGCGTGCCTTCCGGCGTCATGCCGCAGGCGTGACGATCGTGACGATGGCGGGGCCACGCGGTCCGGTGGGGTTCACGGCGACGTCTGTCGCCTCACTGTCCGAGCGCCCACCGCTGGTGTCGCTGGCGTTGTCCGTGCGGTCGTCCATCGCGCCCGTGCTCGAGGCCAGCGAGACGCTCATGGTCCACATGCTGTCGGAAGGGCAGCATGAGCTGGCGGCCCGGTTCGCGCAGCCGGGCGCTGACCGGTTCGGCCCGCCGACGCGGTGGCGGGCGCTCCCCGGCGGCGAGCCGCTGCTGCTCGACGCCGCGGTCTGGCTGCTGTGCCGCATCCGGCGCCGCACCGTCGAGGGCGACCATCATCTCGTCGTCGCCGAGGTGCTCGACAGCCAGACCGGCCGGGCCGAGGCCCCGCTGGTCTACCACGACGGCGCCTACGGCACCGTCCAGACGACGTCGGCGGGCGCGACGTCGGCGGGCACGGCGGCAGCGGGCACGGCGGCAGCGGGCACGGCGGCAGCGGGCACGGTGCCGACGAGCACGGCGCCCGCGAGTTCGACGCGAGTGTGTGCGAGGCCGGTGCCCTCGGCGGTGCTGTCGGCGGGTGGCGCGGGCCCTCGACCGGGTGCCGGAGAGCCGGATGGGACGATCGGCGACGGCGATCTGAGTATCCGCGGCGCGTGCTGAGGAGCGTGCGCTCCGCGCGGCTGACCGATCGACCGCCTCCCAGGCGTGCCTCCGCGTCAAGGCGCGCCGTCGACCAGCTCGTGCCGTGGTGCCGAGCGGAACCAAGGAGAACCGTCATGCGGACCCGCCCGCTGGGCAGTGCCGGACCAGCCGTCTCGATCGTCGGGCTGGGCTGCAACAACTTCGGGGCCCGGCTCGGTGCCGCCGAGAGCGCGGCTGTCGTCCACGCGGCCCTCGATCTCGGGATCACCCATTTCGACACGGCCGAGATGTACGGCGACGGCGCGTCGGAGGAGTTCCTCGGCGCCGCGCTCGGTTCCCGCCGCGACGCCGCGGTCATCGCGACCAAGGTGCGCCCGCGCCCGCGGGGCGAGGCGTACACGCCCGGCGCGTTGCGGCGGCGGATCCTGGAGGGGTGCGAAGGCAGCCTGCGCCGCCTCGGCACCGACCGCATCGACGTCTACTACCAGCACTTTCCCGACGCCGAGGCGCCGCTGAGCGAGGCGATGGAGACCTTCGAGGAGCTGGTGCGCTCGGGCAAGGTACTCAGCATCGCCTGCTCGAACGTCAGCGCCGAGCAGATCGAGGCGCGGGCGGCGTTCACCACCGAGCGGGACGTCGCTCCGTTCGTCGCCGCCCAGATCGAGTGGAGCCTGCTCCGGCGGGCCGTCGAGGCGGAGATCGTCCCGGCGGCGCTCAAGGCGGACATGGGGATCGTGCCCTACTTCCCGCTCGCCTCCGGGATGCTCAGTGGGAAGTACCGGGCCGGTGAGCCGTTCCCGGCCGGCAGCCGGCTGGCCTCCAGCTCCTACTTCGCCGCGATGGCGACCGAGGAGAACTTCGCCTACCTCGACGCCCTCATCGCGTTCGCCACCGACCGCGGCCGCTCCGTGCTGGAGCTGGCGATCGCCTGGCTCGCCGCCCAGGACGGCGTGGCGTCGGTGATCGCCGGTGCGACCAGCCCCGAGCAGGTGTCGGCGAACGCCGTCGCCGCCGGGTGGTCGCTGACGGAGGACGACCTGGCCGCGCTGCCCCAGCCCGCCGCGGGCTGAACAAGCCGGCGCCCGCCTGACCGGCGCGTGCTCGACCGGCGTGCCCGTTGCCGGCCTGAGTGCGCGCCGGTCCGCTCCACTCGATATGTCACCTATCGTGCACAGGTGGGAGGATCGGTCGCCCGGTGGCCAGGATGCCGGTTCGCGAACGAGTGGAGGGCCCTCGGATGAACGTGGGAGACCGGGTCGGTGACCTGTCCGGTGTCGACGAGACCGGCGCCGAACTGCGGCTGTCGGACCTGCTGGCGAAGGGGCCGCTGGTTGTGTTCTTCTACCCGGCGGCGATGACCCCGGGTTGTACCAGGGAGAGCTGCCACTTCCGCGACCTGGCGAGCGAGTTCGCGGCGATCGGCGCCGGCATCGTCGGCGTCAGCGCGGACGACACCGCCAAGCAGGCCGAGTTCAGCGCCAAGCACTCCCTCGGCTTCCCGCTCCTCGCCGACACCGGCCGGACGATCGCGGACGCGTTCGGGGTCCGCCGCAGGTTCGGCCCCAACAAGCGGGCCACGTTCGTCCTCGACCGGGACGGAACGGTCGTCGCCCGGATCGACTCGGAGTTCGCGATGAACCGGCACGCGGACAAGGCGCTCGACGCGCTGCGCGCACTCGGCTGAGGCCTGACGTCAGGGCCGGGTCGTGAGGCCTGAGGCCACGCCCGCGGACCGCCGCACCACCCGGTGAGCGGTCAGCCCGACCCCGCTCCGTCGTGCCGAGACCTGCCTCACGCCGGACGCGACACGCCTCTCAATCTGAACCGACCGGTTTCGTCGTCGATGCCGTGATGGAAATTTGGTCCTGCCTATGGGCTGGAGGCATCTCAATCTCCATCACCGTGGGCATCGGAATGAGGGCGGAGAGTGGAGAAATGCGGGCACTTGTGACGGACGGGTCAGCGGCCAGCGGGCTGCGGCTTGGGGAGGTGCCCGATCCGGTACCCGGGCCCGACCAGGTGCTGATCAGAACGGCGGCGATCTCGCTGGTCGACCGCGACACGGGCTATGCCGCGGCGATGCTCGGCGACGGCGGAGTCTGGGGGTTCGACGCGGCGGGCGGGTCGACGATGACCCGGGCGGTCGACCTGCTGGCGGAGGGCGGCACCGCCCTCGCGGTCGGCGCGATCTCCGGGGAGCGGATGGTCTTCCCGCCGGCGGCCTTCGCGAGCCCGCTGCGCCGACGTGTCCGCGGGTTCTGGGGCAGCTGGCCGGTCGGCGGCGACCTGGCCACGGTCGTCGAGCTGGTCGCCGCCGGGCGGCTGTGCCCACGGCCGGGCTGGCGCGGTGGCTGGGGTGAGGTCGCGGGTCTGCTCGAGAGCTTCGCCGCCGGCCGGACCCGGCGCCGCCGGGCCGTGCTCGACGTCGTCTGAGAACCCGCACCCCCTATCGTCACCGGGGCCGCGGCCGTCCCGTGCCGCGTCCCAGACGAAGGGCAGAGGCTGTGACCAGGCCGATCGACGCCACCGCCGACGAGATCTTCCACCCCGCGGGTGAGGACCCCTACTGGAAGGAAAGCGCCTGGTTCGGCTTCGCCATCCCCGAGCGGGGCATGAACGGCTTCGTCTACTACTTTCACGACGTCCGGACCGACGTCTCCGGTGGCGGGCCCGCGCTGTGGGATGCCAGTGGCGAGGAGACCTACGACTGCCGCTTCTACGACTGGCGCTGGACCCAGCCGGCCACCGGCCCGCTCGACTTCCGTGACTTCCGGCTGCCGAACAGCCTCCGCCAGGAGGTGGTCGAGCCGTTACGGAGCTACCGGCTGTCCTACGCCGAGCTCGGCCTGGAGCTCGACCTCGAGTGGACGGCGCTGATGGCGCCGCACGAGATCCGCTACAGCGATCTGGAGACGATGACCGGGGCCCGGCACTTCGACCAGCCCGGGCGCGCCACCGGGTGGCTGGTGCTGGACGGCGAGCGGATCGAGATCGACTGCTACTCGCTGCGCGACCGTACATGGGGCCCGCACCGCCCGGGCGCGTCGCGATCCGGGGACTACCTCTGGGCCATCGCCGCACCGGACTCGCACTGGCACGCGATCTCCATCGCCGACGACGAGCCCGGCGTGGATCTGGTGATGAACGGTTATCTCGTCCGCAACGGTGAGCTGGGCGAGCTCGTCCGCGGTGAGCGGCGGGTGCTGGAACGGCGTCGCGGCGCACCGACGAGGGTCGTGCTCGACGCCGAGGACGACCGCGGGCGGTCGCTGCACGCCGAGGGCGAGGTGGTGACCGCCCTGCGCTGGTTCGGCTGGCCCGGCAGGCTGGCGTTCTGGACGTTGACCGACTGGCGCTGGGACGGCCAGCAGGGCTGGGGTGAGAACCAGGAGTTCTTCCCGCGGGAGCAGGTCCGGTCGCTGCTCCGCCCCTGAGAGGCGGTGACGCCAGGCCCGGTCAGGTCAACGAGTGCGCAATGGATCGGCTATCGGTGGCGTGGCGTGGCGTGGCGCGTGGCCACCCGACGGTGCGCCACGGGGCGCCGTCGGTGTGGCCCGCCCCGGGTCCCGGGGCGGGCTGCGGCGGAGGTTCTCATGACAGAGCATCAACCCAGGTCAGCGGGTATCTGTTGAATCGCGACCGCTGTTTCGGTCATATTGTTCGCGTCCATCGGAGCATAGTGTCCATGCACGCCGGAGTGATCATTCGCGAGGTGGTATAGGCGCGCCGATTCATAGTTGTGAGCAGGTCGTTACCCATGTTGGACGTCCGGGATACGGTGGCTGCAAGAATCGGCTCGATCCCCGGGAGGCTTGCATGGCGACAACTCGTTCACTGTCGTGGTTGTCCGCCGTGCTGTTATGCGCCGCCGCTCTGACCGGCTGTCAGGGCGGCGCGGCGCAGAGCGCGACGTCCTGTACCACCGAGGGTGTCACCGCGGACGAGGTCAAGCTGGGGCTGTTGTTTCCGGACACCGGGCTCGGCGCGGTGACGTTCAGTGCCGCCCGGGCCGGAATCGACGCCCGACTCGGAGCGGTGAACGCGGCCGGCGGTGTGCACGGGCGCCAGATCGTCTATGACTGGCGAGACGACACGGCCAAGGTGTCGGTGAATCTCACGATGGCCCGCACACTGATCGAGCGGGAAAACATCTTCGGCATGCTCGAGACGAGCACGGTGGCCTCGGGCAGCGCCGCCTATCTCGCGGAGCGCGGGATTCCGGTGCTCGGGATCGCCGTGGAGGACGCGTGGGCGAAGTACCGGAACATGTTCTCCTTCAACTACAGTTTCACGGCGAAGGGCTCGGTCGACACGTTCGGCAAGTTCGTCCATGAGCGCGGCGGGACCAAGGCGATGATCCTGTACAACCCGCTCGACGCGACGGTGTCGACGCACATCGCCGAACAGTTCACCTCCAGTTTCCGGTCGGTGGGGATCGCGACGACCTCGGTCAGCACCGACAACAACCCCGTCACGGCCCAGGCGGACCAGCTCGCGCGGCAGATGGCCGAGGAGGGCATCGACACGCTGGCCGGCACGCTGAGCACGGAGGGCCTGGCCCAGGTCGTCGCGGCCGCGCGGCGCCAGGGCGTCCCGCTCAAGGTCATCCTCAGTAGCAGCCCCGCGCCGAACGCCGAGCTGTTGGAGACCTACGGCTCGCAGCTGGCGGGTCTGACGACGTTCGCCGCCTACATACCGCTGGAGACGAAGTCGCCCGCGCTCGACTCCTACCGCGCCGCGATGGCCACCCACGCCCCGCAGCTGCAGGACACCGACCAGACGCTGGCACTGGTCGGCTACATCATCGCCGACATGTTCATCCGGGGCCTGGAGGAGGCGGGGGACTGCCCGACCCGGCAGGGCTACATCGACGGCCTCCGGGCGGTGAAGGGCTACAACGCCGGTGGCCTCATCGGCGACATCGACCTCGAACGTGACTTCGGCAAGCCCGCCGAGTGCTACTCGTTCGTCGAGGTGAACCCCGAAGGCTCCGCCATCGAGATCGTCAGCCCGAACTACTGCGGACATCGGCTCGCCGACTGACGAGCCGGTGCCGCCCGCGTGCGATCCGTGTACTCCGAACGAAGGAAACCGCCCGACCATGAAACGTCATGGCCGCCGCCTGCGCTGCCTGGCCATCCTGCTTGCCGTCGGCGCTCTGGTCGCCGCCTGCTCGAACTCCTCCGACCCGAACACCGCCGCCCCCGCCTCGTCCGCCGGTGGCGGCGCGGTACCGGGTGTCACGAACGCCGAGATCCGGTTCTCCGTCCTGGGGACGCGAACCAACAACCCGCTGGGCACCTGCCTGCTGGACTGCTTCTCCCAGGGGATCAAGGCGTATTTCGACTACCGGAACAGCGAGGGCGGCGTCCACGGCCGCAAGCTCGTCGTCGCCCGGGAGCTCGATGACGCGCTCGGGCAGAACCAGCAGAAGGCGATCGAGATCGTGTCGGCGAAGGACACCTTCGCGACCTTCAGCGCCCCGCAGCTCGCCAGCGGATGGCAGAACTTCGCGGACGCGGGGATCCCGTTGTATGGATGGGACATCCACCCGGCGCAGATGATCGGCCGGAAGAGCATCTTCGGTAACGCGGCCCCGCCCTGCCTGGACTGCATGGACCGCACTTTCACCTACGTCGCAGAACTGGCCGGCACCAAGCGGATCGCGGCGCTCGGGTACGGCGTGTCCGACAACTCGAAGCAGTGCGTCACCCAGATCACCGACACGATCGAGCGGTACGGTGCGGCCACCGACCAGGAGATCGTCTACAAGAACGACACCCTGGCGTTCGGCCTGAGTAACGGGGTCGGTCCGGAGGTGGCCGCGATGAAGCGCGCGGACGCGCAGCTGGTCATCACCTGTCTCGATCTGAACGGCATGAAGACCCTGGCCCAGGAACTCGAGCGGCAGGGCATGGGCGACGTCCCGATGTACCACCTGAACACCTACAACCAGAAGTTCGTCGAGGAGGCCGGCGCGCTTTTCGAGGGTGACTACGTCAGCGTCGGGTTCCGGCCGTTCGAGGCCGATCCCGCGGACACCGCCATGGCCACGTTCAAGAAGTGGATCGGCAAGGTGGGCGGCCGGCCCGACGAGATGGCGATGTACGGATGGATCAACGCGGACCTCGCCTACCAGGGCATCCTCAAGGCGGGGCCGGCGTTCACCCAGGCGTCCGTGATCGACGCCACCAACCACCTGACCGACTACACCGCGGATGGCCTGACCGTTCCGGTGGACTGGTCGCGCCAGCACGGCCAGCGTTCCAAGGCCGACCCGGTCACCAACGGCTACAAGCTCGACTGCCGGGCGCTCGTCCGCGTACGGGGCGGGAAGTTCGAGATCGTCGGTGGAACGAAGGACAAGCCGTTCGTCTGCTGGCCGCCGAAGGACACCACCTGGTCCGAGCCGAAGCCGACGAGCTTCGGCTGAGGTGACGGGTCACGGCGGCGGTCCCGGCCGCCGCCGTGACGGGCGGTGTGCGGGGTCGGGATGTCGATCAGGAACGGGTTGCTCGCGCTGCTGGCCGAGCGCCCGATGTACGGCTACCAGCTGCGAGCGGAGTTCGAGTCCAGAACCGGGTCGACCTGGCCGCTGAACATCGGGCAGGTCTATACGACGTTGCGCCGCCTCGAGCGCGACGGGCTCGTCGAGGGTGCTGAGGACCCCGGCCCGCAGGCGCCCGCCGGTGGGGAGGGCCGGGGCATCGTCTACCGGCTCAGCGCGTCGGGCCACGCGGCCGCGCGGCGCTGGTGGACGACCCCGGTCAGCCGCCGCACGGTCGGCCGGGACGAGCTCGCCATCAAGCTGGCGCTCGCCGTCACGGTGCCCGGTGTCGATGTCGGCGGGCTGGTGCTGCGGCAGCGCACCGAGACGCTGCGGGCGATGCAGGAGCACACCCGGCTGCGCCGGCAGGCCGACGAGACCGGGGACGTCGCCTGGCTGCTCGTGCTGGACAGTCTGGTCTTCGCCGCCGAGGCCGAGATCCGCTGGCTCGACCACGTCGAGTCCCGCCTGGCGCGGGCCGCCGTGACGCGCACCCGCACCGACGCCGCTGCGCCCGGTGGTGCGTCTGCCGGTGGTGCGTCCGGCGGTGAGCGCCCGGGTGCCGTCACGGAGGCCCGCCGATGACGATCACACTGGACGGCGCCGTCCGGGAGTCGGCGGCCCGCCGCGTCCCTCGCGCCTCCGCCGCACCCCCACGCCCACCGCACTGCCGGCGGCGCGAAGGGCTGGCAGCGCGCGGGCCGGCGGACGCGGTTGGCACCGCGGTGGGGCCCGGCGAGACCACATAGGTGGCGGAGTCCGGCGGCTGCCGCCCCCCAGCGAACTAGCCCGAAATGACCAGCTGACAGGATGCATGGCGGGGGGATAGAGAAGGGACTTGTATGGCGTACCAGGCAGCGCCCGCCGACGTGGCCGGCCCGGCTTCACCCGAGTTCGCGCCACCGTCAGCACCGCCCAGCCTGGCTCCGCGTGAGCCGTCCGCGGTCGCGGCCCCGGCCGTCCCGGCGATCCCGGCGCAGGCCGTGGCCGGCGACACCCGCGACGCCTCCCCGGCCGGGATCCCGCCGCTGGACGGCGTCGACACCTGGGTCAGGGTGCCCGTCGCGTGGTGGAGGGCCGTCGCCGGACGGGTCGTCGGGGTCGCGATCACGCTGATCGGCGCGGTGTACGCGGTGTGGCGCGCCGGGACGCTGGACGGCACCGGCGTGGCCGGCCACCTGTTCTACGCGGCCGAGATCGTCAGCTACCTCACGATCGTGTGGACGGCGGTGATGACCGGCCGGATGCGCACCGGCTACGTCCGGCGCGCCCCGGCGCCGGCCGGCACCCTCGACGTCTTCGTCACCGTCTGCGGAGAGCCGGTCGAGATGGTCGAGGCGACGCTGCGCGCGGCGCTGGCGATCGACTACCCGCACCGCACCTACGTCCTCAACGACGGGCGGATCGCCGGCCGGCCCAACTGGCGCGACATCGACGCCCTCGCCGCCCGGCTCGGGATCACCTGCTTCACCCGCACCGACGGGCCGCGTGGCAAGGCCGCGAACCTCAACCACGGCCTGGCCCGCACCGACGGCGACGCGATCATGACGCTGGACGCCGATCACATCGCGGTGCCCGATCTCGGCGAGCTCGTCCTCGGCTACCTGCGGGACCCGAAGGTCGGGTTCGTCTGCACCGAGCAGCGCTTCGACGTCGGCCGCCACGACGTGCTCAACAACGCCGAACCGATGCTGTACAAGGCGGTGCAGCCGGCGAAGGACCGCGACAGCGCCGCGTCGTCCTGCGGGAACGGCACCCTGTACCGGCGGACGGCGGTCGAGTCCGTCGGCGGCTTCAGCGAGTGGAACATCGTCGAGGACCTGCACACCTCCTACCAGCTGCACGCCGCCGGCTGGCAGAGCGTCTACCACCACGGCCCGGTGTCCGTCGGGATCGCGCCGGCCACCGCGGCGGAGTACGCCAAGCAGCGCAGCCGGTGGGCGATGGACGGCCTGCGCCTGCTGCTGTTCGACAACCCGCTGCGCAAGCCCGGCCTGACCGGCTGGCAGCGGGCGCACTACCTGCACACCGGGATCGGCTACCTGGTGGCGTGCGCGCAGATGATGTTCCTGCTGGGGCCGCCGCTGAGCGTCCTGGCCGGGGTCCAGATCGCGGCCGGGGTGTCGCTGACCGCCTACGTGCTGCACGCCCTGCCGTACCTGGTCGGCTCGCTGCTGTTCATCGTCGCCTACACCGGGCCGCGCGGAGCCCAGCGGACGGTGGCCAGCACCCTGTTCAACGCTCCGCTGTACGCGCTGTCGTTCGTGCGGGTCGTGCTCTCCGGCCGACCCGACTCCGGCGCGACCGCGAAGACCGCGCTGCCGCGGATGTCGCTCCTGCTGCTGCCCCAGGTGCTTTTCGCCGCCAGTCTGGTGGTCACCATTCTCGTCGTCGGCGTCAGCCCGGACGTGGCCGACCTGTCCGCGCTGGTGTGGGCCGGGGTGCTGCTGTCGATGGTGGCCGGGCCGCTGTCGGCGCTCTCGGAACGCCAGGACCGGGTGGAGCGGGCCCAGCTGCCGATCCGGGCCGTCATCCTCGGACTGGTGCTGAGCTTCGCCGTCGTCACCCTCCTGGAGGGCTGACCGGGCTTACCCGAGAATGCTGGCGGTGCCGAAGCCGGCGGTCAGCTGATCGCCGGCGGTGAACCGGCCGGGGGCCGCCCCTCTCGCCGGCTCCGGCCCGTGTCAGCCGTTGGTGGCCCGGGGCTTGGGCCCGGTGGCGCGCATGTTGACCAGCCGTCCGAGCAGGTCGAACCAGAACGGGGCGCCGGCGGTGAGCGCGAAGCAGCCGATCGCGAGGCCGGCGATCTTCAGCAGCCAGCCGCCGACGGAGTCGGGGACCTCCCGCGGGTCGTCCCGCTCCTCCGAGTTGTGCACCCAGCCGATCGGGACGGCGAGTCCGGAGGCGTCCCGCACGGCCTGGACCGCCTGCTCCGCCGCCTCGCCGGCCGTGGGCTGGTCGGGCTCGGGCTGGTCGGGTGCCGCCGCGCCGCCGGAGGTCACCTCGACCTGGGCGGCCGCCACCGCGGCCTGGCGTACCGTCCCGTCCTGCCAGAACGCCCGGGCCAGCCCGATCGCGTCGAGGTTGAACGGGACGGCCAGCAGGATCGCGTAGCAGAGCAGGAAGATGGCGATACGCCGCCGGTACCAGCCGGAGAGGCGGTCCATGGCATCGTCGTACCAGCGGGCCAGCTCGGTGACGATCTTCTCGCGGTCCCCGGCGGCCTGGACGGTCGCCGCGATCAGGGCGTCCTTCGCCGGCGAGGGGGGGAGCGAGGCGAGCCCGTCCTCGATGGTCCCGACCGCGCCGGAGCCGGTGGCGGCGACGAGCGCGGCCGCCATCACCCGCCCGGCCGGGTGGTCCGCGGGCATCGCGGCGTACAGCGCCTGGGCGGTCCGCTCGTCGAGGGCGTGTCGGGCTTCGTCGTAGGCGCGCCGGTAGGCGGCCCGGGCCTCGTCGGTGACGTGGTCGGGCAGGGTCTCCGGGCGGAGCTGGGACAGCATGGCCCGGGCGGGCGGGTCGACCCGGTCGAGGAGCGCCTGGGCGAAGGCGGTCGACGGCACGTACGACGGCAGCCGCAGGCTGCGTGCCCGGCGCACCGCGGCCAGGGCCCCGGAGACGGGCGGGTGGTCCGCCATGGCCGGCGGGGTGGCGTTGCGGCCGGTGGCACGGGTGGTGCGCAGCGGGCCGTCCAGCAGTTCGGCGGCGACGTCCGGCGGGTTGCCGCCGTCGGGGCCGTCCTCAGGGTCGCCGTCGGGGGCGCCGGCTGGCCGGGCGCCGAGCAGCCGCCGCAGCTCGGCCTCGAGCTGGCGTCCCCGGTAGCGGAACAGGGCGAGCACAGCCTCGTTGATCCGGGACACGGCGAGGCTGAACACGGCGAAGAGCAGCGCCAGCCCGATCAGCACATCGAAAGCGGATGAGTCCGGCATGGCCCCCGGTTCCCGACCCTCGGCCGCCCGTGCGACCGCTCGCGGGGCACAGGACGCGCACACCGGGACTCTCCCGGCAGACCGCGCATTTCTACACGGTGGCGCAGGGCCACCACCGAGCGGCGCCACCCACCGCGCCGGATGGGCACCGGCAGCCACGAAGAGTGAGGGCGGAGCCGGGCGGCCGGGGCGGAGCCGCCGTCGCCGTCGCCGTCGCAGACCCCGAGAAGAATGGCCGCACAGCAAGCGACGGATGTGACGAGTAATCGAGTTGTACGGCGCATCGTCTGACCTATCTTCCGTAAGTGTCCGCATTTTCATGGCGGATGAACGGGAGGATTGACGGCCGACAGCTGCCGCGGTGCGTGCCGATGCTGATGTCGATGCCACGTGCCAGCCGCTCTCGGGGCCGCGCACCGGCGAGCGCGCCCCGCCGAACCGCCGCCCCCGCACGGTCCGATCTCGCCGTTGCTGTGCCCGCCGGTCAGGAGGCCGGGTGCCCGCGGGTGTTGTCGACCAGCAGAAACGGACCGTCGGTCCGGAATGCTGTTACGATACGGACCGTCAGTCCGCCTCCGTAAGGGGAGGAGCGCCGTGGCTCTCGAAAGAGCAGTGGCTCCGGAAAGATCGGACACCGCCTGCGGCCGGGCGGCGATCGTGGCGGCGGCCGCCATCCTGTTCGAGCGGGGCGGGGTCGAGGCGGTCTCGATGGAGAACATCGCCGAGGCCGCCGGCGTCGGCAGGTCCACGGTGCTGAGCCGCGTCGGTGACCGCGCGGCGCTGATCCACGCGGTGCTGGCCCCCCGCGCCGCCGCGCTGCGGGAGCGGATCGAGGAGGGGCCTGCGCCGCTCGGCCCCGGCGGCGAGCCCGTCGACGCCCTGAACGCCTACCTCGACGCCCTGCTCGAGTTCGTCTGGACCAACCGGGCCCTCATCCGCACCCTGGAGGATGACAGCCTGGAGACCTACTACACCAGCCCACTCAGCGAGTTCTGGATCGGCGAGCTGGCGCGGCGGCTGTCCGCCACCCGTCCCGGCGGTGACGCCGACGCCGACGCCGAATACCTGGCGCACGTGCTGTTCCCCGCGCTGCGGGCCAACGCCGTCGACTACCTGGTCTCGGCGCGCGGGATGCCGCTGTCGCAGGTCCGCGCCGGTCTGCACAGACTCGTCGCCGTCTGAGCCCGCGCCGCGGCCCGAGCCGCTCGGGGCCGTGCCCGGCCGCGCTGGTCGGCCTCACCAGCCGGGCGGCGCACGGTCCCGAGCCCCATCCGATGGGACGGCCCTGTTGGGACGGCCCGGCGCCGGTGGGCGCTACTTCGCCGTGACGATGTCGGCACGCAGGGGCGCGAGCGCCGCTCCGATCTGGCCGGTGGTCTCCGCCGGGACGCCGAGGCCGCTCAGCGCCGAGACCAGGTGGTCCACCACGGCGTCGAAGTTGGCATCGGTGATCCGGAGGCCGGAGTGCACCGAGGCGATCGCTCCGCCCTGGTAGACCTCGGGCCCGCCGATCGCCGCGGAGATGAACGCCTGCTGGTGCGCCTTGAGGTGCGGGATGTCCTTGCCGGCGAAGAAGGGCGCGAGCTCGGGGTCGGCCGTCACCCGGACGTAGAACTCGTCGACCGCGGCCTGCACGGCGCTCGCACCACCGATAGCGTCGTAGATACTCATCAGAGGTCTCGCTTTCGCAGGATGGGCCCAGTCGAGGTCGGTGACCACGTGCGTTTCCATGGGCCGCATTGGTACATTTCCGACACGTCCACTAAATCGCGCAGGTAACGCGTTCGAAAGAGCCGAATGTCGACGCGAGAGCGACGGACGGCACGCGGTCGGGGGCCGCCCGACTCCTCACGGCCACGCGTATCAGCAGGTGAAGCCGCCGCGCCGCTGTCAGCGCCGCTGTCAGCCGGGCGGCGCGCCGGCCGCGGCCGTACCGGCCGGCCGGTACGGCCGCGGACCGTTACCCCTGGGGACGGGAGACCTGTTCCAGTGCTGCCGCGATCTCGGTGGGGATCTCGATGCCCAGAGCCGCGAGGTGCTCGTCCAGCTGGGCCGCGGAGGCGACGTCGAGCGTGATCGAGGTGACGGGTCTCGTCAGTTGCCAGGCCAGCGACAGCTGCGTGGTCGTGCACCCGAGCTCCGCCGCCGTGGCCTCCGTGGCGGCGACGGCGGCGTGCCCGTGCCCGTGCCCGTGGGAGCGGAGTGAGCTCGTGCTGATCAGGCCGAGGCCTTCCTCCGCGAGCAGCGGGAGGTGCTCGTGTTCGAGCTCCCGCGAGAGCAGGCCGTACGGGCCGCGGAACGAGATGAAACGGGCCCGGCCGAGCCGGTCGCTGACCGACAGCGCCTTCATCACCCGGTAGACGTGCAGGTTGGCGACGCCGACGTAGAGGACCTTCCCGGCGCGCACCAGGTCGTCCAGCGCGTCGATCGTCTCCTCCAGCGGGGTCGTCGGGTCGTCGGCGTCGAGTTGGAGGAGGTCGAGATAGTCCGTCCGGAGCCGGCGGAGGGTCGCCTCGCAGGCGGCCCGGATATGACGGCGGCTGTTCCCGCCGTCGTGGGGGCCCTGCCCGCTCGGCCGCCCGACGCTCGAGGCCAGGACGACGCTCGAGCGCCTGTCCCGAACGGCACGGCCGCAGAGTTCCGCCGCGGCGCCGTCCGGGTCCGTGCCGCCCCGGCCGATGTCGCCCGCGGCGGTGGTGTCGAGGAGGCTGCCGCCGGCGTCGAGGAAGCGGTGGATGACGCCGATCGCGGCCCGCTCGTCATGGCCCGCGGGCCCGGCGCCGAGAGCCGCGACTCCCAGCGCGAGCCGCGAGACGTTCAGCCCGCTGCGGCCGAGCCGCCGGTACTCCATCGGCCAGCTCGCACGCGGGACGGCCGGTCCCTCCCCGGCGGGCCTGGCGGCCTCGGCGGCCTCGGTGGGCCTGGCAGCCTCGGTCGGGTGCGGGTCCGGCATGGTCTCCGGCCTGGCCAGGACGCCGTTGAGGAAGAGGCTCACCGCGTGGTGGAGGTGCTCCTCCTCGACCTCGGGGGTCCGGTAGATGCCGTAGGCGGCCAGCCACGCCGGCATCGCGCCGACCATGGCGAAGAACTGCTCGGCGGCGAGGTCGACGTCCCCGACGACCACGGTGCCCGCGCTCTCGTGCCTGCGTAGCAGATCAATGATCAGTTGCACCCGCGGTGACCAGGTGACGGCCTGCGAGCTCGCCGCGAACTCGGGGAAGCGCGCGGACTCGGCGATCGCCATCCGGCTCAGGCGGACGATGTCGGGGTCGACCGAGCGGGCCAGGATCGCCCGCGCGATCACGGTCAGGCTCTCGGCGAGGTCGTCGGGCAGCGGTTCGAGGACGCGCTCGTCGCGCTCCTGGCGGGTGAGCGCCCACGAGCTCACCGCGATGAACAGAGTTCGCTTGTCGGGATAGCGGGCATACAGGGTGCTCTTGGTGATTCCCGCGGCCTGCGCGACGGCCTCCATCGTGGTGCCGTCGTAGCCCGACTCCAGGAACGTGTCGACGGCGGCCCGCCGGAGCCGCTCGGTCAGCCTGGCTGCCTCCGTTGCCGTCGGGCGCCCGGCCCGTGAACGCTCGCCACCCGCCCTGGACTCCATCCGCTAAAGCTACGGATGCGTCGGATTCTGGTCAAGGTCGACGGCGGTGCCGTCCGGGCGCCCTCATGGGAGGCGGGCGCGGCCCTGGTCCGCCCGTTGCCGCCGGCTGTTGACCAAAACCATACGGACTCGTAGGGTTCATTCTCACGCGGCTGGAGAAGCAGCACGCGGATGGATCGTTTCGGAGTTCGCGGCGGCCCGTAGCCACGTGGCTCGTACGTGCATCGGCTCGGAGGTAGACGGATGGCGCACTTCCCGAAGCCCGCGGAGGGCAGCTGGACCGAGCACTACCCGGACCTCGGTACCGGGTTCGTCTCGTTCGAGGACTCGATCTCGCCCGAGCACTATGAGCTGGAGCGCAAGGCGATCTTCGGGCGGACCTGGCTCAACGTCGGTCGGGTCGAGCAGATCCCGAGGACCGGCAACTACTTCACGAAGGAGATCCACGCCGCGCGTGCGTCGCTGATCGTCGTCCGCGACGCCGAAGGCGAGGTCCGCGCGTTCCACAACGTCTGCCGGCATCGCGGCAACAAGCTGGTGTGGAACGACTTCCCCCAGGAGGAGACGCACGGCACGGCACGGCAGTTCACCTGCAAGTACCACGCCTGGCGTTACGGGCTCGACGGCTCCTGCACGTTCGTCCAGCAGGAGTCGGAGTTCTTCGACCTCGACAGGTCGCAGCTCGGTCTGGTACCGGTGCGCTGTGAGCTGTGGGAGGGCTTCATCTTCATCAACCTCGACAGCGAGGGCACGACATCGCTGGCCGAGTACCTGGGGCGCTTCGCGAAGGGACTCGAGGGCTATCCCTTCGGTGAGATGACCGAGGTCTACAAGTACCGGGCCGAGGTCGGGAGCAACTGGAAGCTCTACATCGACGCGTTCGCGGAGTTCTACCACGCGCCCGTCCTGCACGCGAAGCAGTACGTGGGCGACGAGTCACGCAAGCTGCTGGGCTACGGCTACGAGTCACTGCACTACGACATCGACGGTCCGCACTCGATGCAGTCGGCGTGGGGCGGGATGTCGCCGCCCAGGGACCTCAACATGGTGAAGCCGATCGAGCGGGTCCTGCGCAGCGGCAACTTCGGGCCGTGGGACCGCCCCGACATCGAGGGCCTGAACCCGCTGCCGTCGGGGGTCAACCCGGTCGGCCATCCGGCGTGGGGCCTGGACTCCTACGTCTTCTTCCCGAACTTCATGATCGTGGTGTGGGCGCCGGGCTGGTACCTCACCTACCACTACTGGCCGACGGCGTACAACCAGCACATCTTCGAGGGCACGCTGTACTTCGTGCCGGCCCGGACCGCGCAGGACCGCATCCGGCAGGAGCTTGCCGCGGTCACCTTCAAGGAGTTCGCGCTGCAGGACTGCAACACGCTCGAGGCCACGCAGACCATGCTCGAGTCCCGCGCCGTCTCGCGGTTCCCGCTCAACGACCAGGAGATCGCCATCCGGCACCTCCACAAGACCGCGGGCGACTACGTCGCCGGGTACCAGGGGTAGCACCGCACGTCGGCGGCCGGGCGCTGCCCCGTAGGGCGCGTCTGGCCTGGTGCCGAACCGGTCCGGCTCCGCCGGGTCCGCCGCCGCCCCCTTGACCTGAAGTCCACTTCATGTCGGAGGCTGGCGGCATGGACTTCACCGAGACCGAACGTGCGTATCTGGCCAGTCAGCGGCTCGGCCGGCTGGCGACCGTCGCCCCGGGCGGCGCGCCGCAGAACTCCCCGGTCGCCTTCCGCGTCAACGAGGCGACCGGCACGATCGACATCCACGGGTACGACCTGGGCGCCAGCCGGAAGTTCCGCAACGTCGCGGCCACCGGCGTGGTGTCCCTCGTCGTCGACGACATCGCCTCCGTCGACCCGTGGCGGGTGCGCGGCGTGGAGATCCGGGGAACGGCGGAGGCGCTGACCGATCAGGACCCGCCGCAGCGTCATCTCAGCCGCGAGGTCATCCGCATCCACCCCGTCCGGATCATCAGCTGGGGTGTCGATCCGGACGGGGCGGCACTGCGGGCGCGCGGGGTCAGTCGGATTTCTGCTGGAACAACGTGACGCTGTGGTCGCCGTTCGCGCTGCCCACGTAGTGGTCGGCGAGGAACGGGGTGCCCATGACCCCCTGCGACCAGTCCACCGACTGCCCGAAATCCCGGAACCAGTCGTAGAGCATGGTGCGGTGCGCGATGCGCCACTCCCCGTCCCGCTTCTCCAGCCGGTCGACGTAACGGCCGCCGATCACGACGTCATGCTCCTGCTCACCGAAGTCGATCCGGTGATAGGAGGTGACGTGGGTCTCGGCCACCGCGGTGTCACCCGTGACGTCGATCAGGGTCTGGCCCAGCGTGTGCAGGGTGACGGGAATCGAGGGCGCGCCGGGCACGACCCACGCCAGGTACTCCTTGAACGTGCCGCGGAAGATGCCGTGGTCGTCGGTCGCGTCCGGCCAGTACGCCCCGCTGATCAGGTCCGCGTCGCGCCGGTCCTCGCCCCTGGCCAGCCGGGCGAGGACGTCGCGGATCTGTTCCCGGTCGAGGACGAAACTCAGGTCGTCGGCGCTGATAGTCATATCCGGCTCACCTCGTGGTCGGCTGGGGGTGGAACGGGCGGTGGCCGCCCCGGGCTAGGGAATCTGCGGCTTGCGGGTGTTGATCAACGGCCGCCGGTAGGAGGGGTCCTCCTTGCCGCGGGCGGGAGCGCCGTCGAGGTGGATGTCCGGCACGTCGGAGAACGGGATGTCCATGGTGGGCACCAGGCCCGACCACTCTATGGCGTTGGTGCGCAGCGCGATCCGCCATTCACCCGCGCGCCGTTCCAGCCGGTCGATGTAGCGGCCACCGGCGATCCAGTTGGAGTCGTCGCGGTTGCGCCCGACGAACAGGTAGTACGTCTCGGTGTGCGCGGTGTCGCCGTCGATGTCGATGGTGACGTTGAGCAGGTTGTGGTGGGTGGCCACCTGGCCCTGCTCATGTCCGGCGGACGCCCAGTCGTACAGCTCGACCGGGCCGCCGACGAACGGACCGGCGGCGATCACGGCGTCGGGATGGAAGGCGGAGAGGAAGAGCTCGCGGTCGAACCGGTCCATGCCCCGGCTGAACCGGGTCAGGGTGTCGTGGATGTCCTGCCGCTCGAGCAGTCGTTCGAGCCGGGCGAGCTTCTCGGCGGTGATGGGCTGGCTCATCGTTCCTCGCGGTTGCTGTGCCGACGTCGGCGTCGACGCCGGGGGTGGGGATGCGGGTCGTGGGTGTGGTGGCGTGCGCTCTGCGATGCTGTGTGCGGCGTAGCTGGTTCAGGGAACGCCGCTGGTTGGGGACCGCGCCTCTGGTTCAGGGGGCGCCGGCGGTTCGCGGGCCGCTAGACGGGGGACCAGAGCGGGGCGCCACGCTGGGCCCGCAGGGACGGGATGACCTTCCCGTCGAGGTCGGTGACGCCGTACTCCTGGGCCAGCTCGGCGGTGATGAAGGTGCCCCCGGAGTGCCGCATCAGGTCCGTGTCCTGGACGAGCGCCGCGATGACGCGGCCGGGGAACTCCGGCGAGCAGCCGATCGTCGGGTTGGTGACGAGCTGCTCCTTCATCGTGGGGTTCAGCGAGATGTTGCGCTCGGCCCGCTCGGTGAAGGTGAGGCCCTGCCACAGCGAGATCGACGCGATGTTGTGCGGCTTGAGCTCGACGGCCATGTCCCTGGCCATGCGGTCGACCGCGGACTTGCAGGTGCCGAAGACGACGCCGTAGGTGTAGGTCACTCCCACGTAGCCGGAGATCGCCACGATGAGGCCGGCCCGGCGCGGAACCATGAGCCGCGCCGCGTGCCAGGCGGCGACGAAGTTCGACCGCACCCCGACGTCGACCATCTCCCAGTTCGACAGCGGCTTCTCCCAGAACGGGTTCGGCTCCGTCAGGTCCTCGGGCAGGGAGAAGGCGTTGTTGACCAGGATGTCCAGCCGGCCCTGCTCGCGCTCGACCTGCTCGAACAGCGCGGCGACCTGGTCGTCGTCCCCGTGGTCGACCTGCACGGCGATGCCCCGGCCGCCCCGGCGGTCCACCTCCGCCGCGGTCTCCCCGACCGTGCCGGGAAGCGGATGCGAGCCGGGGGACACCGTCCGCCCGGTGACGTAGACCGTCGCGCCCTCGTCGGCGAGCGCGAGCGCGATGCCCTTCCCGATGCCCCGGCTGGCGCCGGTGACGACGGCGACCCGGCCCGAAAGTAAACCCATGCGAACTCCCAGCTGGTGTTCATGGCTGTGGTCCGGCCGGCCGCCCCAACGGCACCGTGGTGGCCGGCCGGACCACGGGCGGGGGACCTACCCCGCGAGGTTCATCAGGCGCTGCCGCTCAGACCGCGGCCGGGACCTTCATGAGCTGGGCGAGGTTGCCGCCCATGAGCTTGCGCACGAGCGGTTCCGGCAGGTGGGCGAGCTCGTCGATGTAGCTGACCGGGTTCGCCAGCCCCTCCGGATGCGGATAGTCGGACCCGAACAGCACGTGGTCCTCACCGAGGACCTTGGTCAGCGCGCCGAGGTCCTCCTCCCAGAACGGGCTGACGTAGACGTTGCGCCGGATCACGTCGAGCGGGTTCTCGGGAAAGTCGTGCGGCATCTTCTTGTACAGGTTCTTCATGGCGTCCATCAGCGGGGCGACCCAGCTCATCCCGTTCTCGACGACGGCCACCTTCAGCCGGGGGAAGCGGGAGAGCGCGCCGTGGCAGACGAGCGCCGAGACCGCGTCCTCGACCGGCCGCCAGGCCTGCAGCATCTGGAACGGGTTCGGCTGGAACGGCAGCATCTCGCGGTTGGCGCCCATCCACTCGCCGCTGTAGCGGGCGTACCCGCTGTCGGACGAGTGCAGTGCGACGAGGATGTCGGCCTCCTGCACACGGGCCCAGAACGGGTCGAACTCCGGCAGGCCGAACGAGCGCGGCCCGCGCAGGCCCGGCACGGGCGCCGGCCGGACGAGGATGACCCGGGCGCCCCGCTCGAGGACCCACTCGAGTTCCTCGACGGCCTTCTCCACGATCGGCAGGGTGATCACCGGCGTGGTGAAGATCCGGTCCTGGTAGTTGAACTGCCAGGTCTCGTACAGCCACTCGTTGAGCGAGTGGATGACGGCGTGGACGAGGTCCGCGTCGTCGCGCATCCGCTCCTCGATCAGGCTGGCGAGCGTGGGGAACATCAGGGTGCGGTCGAGCCCCTGCTCGTCCATGACCTTGATGCGCGCGGCCGGCTCCCGCCAGGCGTCGATGGACCGCACCGGCTTGCCGAAGATCTCCCGGTACGTCTTCCCCTCGGGGTTGCCGTGCCGGTAGTAGTCCTCCTGCGCCCCCGGGCGGGCGACGACCTCGAAGGTCGGGTTCGGGATGTACTGGCTGATCTGCCCGCGCACGACGATCTTCGTCCGGCCGTGCACGTCGACGTAGTCGATCGCGCCCCGGTAGCGCGCCGGCAGGAACTTGGTGAGCGCGTCCTGGGTCTCGTACAGGTGGTTGTCGGCGTCGAACACCGGAATGTCGTGGGTGGGCATCACACCTCCTGGTCAGGAGCGGCCGGATCCCCCGCGGGGTACGTCGCGGAAGGCACGGTCACGGTCGAGGGCGGGCTCGCGGGGCATGCCGAGGACACGCTCGCTGATCACGTTGCGGGCCATCTCGGTGGTCCCGCCGCCGATGCAGGTGGTCTGGCGCAGGAGGAAGTCGTTCCCGCACTCGGCGACCGCGCCGTCCTCGGCGCTCCAGGCCGCGCCCGCCGAGCCGGCGATGTCGTACGCCATGCTGGTGACGCGGGTGGAGGCGATGCCGGCGAACAGGCGCCCGATGGCGGCCGACTGGTCGGGCATCCGGCGGGAGACGACGCCGCGGCCGATCCGGCCCTGCAGCGACTCGCGGACCAGGTCGAGCACCCGGCCCTCGCCGATGAGGTCCCGTACCCGCGGCTCGTCGAGGCGGCCGGCGTCGCGGGCGACGTCCACCAGGACGGTGGCGTCGACGCCACCGTAGGACCAGCCGGCGGGGACGGTGACGAACGGGGAGTTGTGCAGCATCCGCTCGTGGAACATCCACCGGGTGCCGACGGTCCAGCCGTTGTCGACGTCGCCGATGCGGTCGGTGTCGGGGACCCGGACGTCGGTGATGAACTCCTGGCAGAACTCCTTGTTGCCGTTGAGCATCTCGATGCGCTGGACGTCGATGCCGGGCTGGCGCAGCGGCATGATGAACACGGTGAGCCCGCGGTGCTTCGGGACGTCCCAGTTCGTGCGGGCCAGGCAGAGCGCCCAGTCCGACCACCAGGCCCCGGTCGTCCAGATCTTCGAGCCGTTGAGGATCCAGTCGTCGCCCTCGCGCACGGCGGTGGTCAGCGCGCCGGCGACGTCCGAGCCGCTGCTCGGCTCGGAGAGGAACTGCATCCAGATCTCCTCGCCCTTGAGGATGGCGGGGAGGTGCCTGCTCTTCTGCTCCGGTGTGCCGAACTCGAGGAGCACCGCGGCGCACGGCGAGAACGTCGGCGCCTGCAGCCGGCCCGGGTACTCGAAGCCGGTGATCTCCTCGTTGAACGCCCGCTGGTGCTCCGGGGACAGGCCCTGACCGCCGTACTCGCGCGGGAAGCAGATGCCGGCGAGGCCGGCGTCGAACAGCATCCGCTGGATCTGCCGCTCGCGGGCGACGGCGGCGAGCTCCTCCTCGTCCGTCGTGTCCGCCCGCATGACGCCGGCGCCCTCGTTGTGCTCGAGGGGGCGCAGGTTGGCGCGGATCCACGTCCGCGCCCGCCGGCGGAAGTCCGCGACGCTCTCCGTGGCTTCCGCGTTCGCCGCGCCGGCGGCCGAGCCGGTGCCGGTGCTGATGTCGGACGTCATGCCCGCTCCTTGAGGTGCTCGACGACGGCGGCGACGCGCTGGCGGTGCTCGGCCGGCGTGCCGCACAGCGCCCGGTTCACGGTGACGCGGCGCAGGTACAGGTGCAGGTCGTGCTCATAGGTCACGCCGATCCCGCCGTGCAGCTGGACGCAGTCCTGCAGCAGCTCCGTCCCGTAGTCGCCGATGAAGGACTTCGCCGCGCTCACCAGCTCCCCGGCGTCGGGTGAGCCGGCGTCGACGGCCGCCGCGGCGCTGTCGTTGACGGCGTGCGCGCCTTCCAGCCAGGTCTTCATGTCGGCGAAACGGTGCTTGAGCGCCTGGTAGGACGCGAGGGGCCGGCCGAAGGAGTAACGCTCGAAGGCCCAGCGGACGGTCATGTCGAAGGCGGCCTGCATCGCGCCGACGGTCTCGGCGTTGAGGATCACGATCGCGCGCTGGAGCTGGCGCTCGATCTGGTCGGCCGCCGCGCCGACCTCGCCGACGACGGCGGCGCGCGGCACCCGGACGCCGTCCATCCGGACGGCGAAGAAGCGCCGGGTCAGGTCGACCGTGCGCAGCGGCTCCACCGTCACCCCGGGCGTGGCCGCGGGCACCAGCAGCTGGGTGAGCCCCTCCTCGCCGCGGGCGGCGACGAGCAGGTGCCCGGCCTGGGCGGCCGACTCGACCGGGCGGCTCACCCCGTCGAGGACGAGGTCGTCGCCGTCGACCCGCAGGGCGAGGCCGACGCTGTCGAGCCGGTCCAGCGGCGGCGGCCCGCCGAGGCACCACGCGGCCACCGTGGCACCCGACAGGATGTCGGCCAGGACCTCGGAATGCGCCGGGCCCGCCGCGCCCAGCGCGGCGGCGACGACGTTGGTGGCGGCCAGCGGCCCGGGCGCGGCGCGCAGGCCGAACTCGTGGGCGACCAGCGTCAGGTCGACCAGGGCGGACCCGCTGATCGACCCGCCGCCCTGCTCCTCACCGACCAGCAGGGACGTCCACCCCAGCTCGGCTCCGCCCTGCCAGTAGTCGGCCTCGAAGCCGGCGGGGTCGTGGCGCAGGCGGCGGACCGCCTCGGCCGGGACCCGGTCCGCGAGGTATCTCGCGGTCGCCTCCCTGAGGACCTCCTGGTCGGGACTCAACTCCAGCAGCACGATCCGTCACCTCGCGTCATTCGGCTCCCTTGCCCGACGCCTGCCGCGGCTCGGGTCGCGCCGCGTGGGCTCCCGTCCGACCGCGGCCGCACGGGGCGGTGCACACCGTGGGGTGCGCGCCCGTGGTTCAGGACCGGTCCGGCGGACTAGGCCGTCACGATACGGACCGGCGGTCCACATACGCAAGAGGGTGGTTCGGGCATGATTCGGGCGCCGCGGGCTGACGTCGGCGGTCAGCTGCCGGCGAGGCGGTGCAGGCCGGCGCGGACGCGGTCGGGGTCCATCCGGCGGCCGGAGACCAGGTAGTCGATGACGTCGGCCCGCAGCGCGGTGAACAGGACGTGCGTCAGGTAGTCGGTGTTCTCACCCGGGCGCACGGCGTTGAGGCGCCGGGCGAGCTCGCTGATCCAGTACTGGCTGGACGGGTTGGCGTAGTAGGCGTACGGCCCGTGGTGTTCGAGCGCGCGGATGAGGGTGCGGTTCGTCCAGACGAAGTCGAGCAGCGAGTCGAGGTAGGCGTGCAGCGCGGCCACCGGCTCCCCGCCGGGGCCGAGCGGGGGAGGCCCCTGCTCGACGAGGGTCAGCATCGCGGCGACCCGCGGGTACAGGACGGCCTCGATCAGCGCGGTGCGGTCGCCGAAGCGGCGGAACAGGGTGCCCTTGCCGACCCCCGCGGCCCGGGCGATGTCGTTCATCGACACCTGCTCGGCGCCGTCGCGGTCGAACAGGTCCGCCGCCGCCGCGAGGATCGCCGCCCGGTTGCGGGCGGCGTCGGCGCGCTCGGACCCGGCCACCGCTGCACCTCCTCGCGCCGATGTGCTCGGACCTCTTGCCGATGTGGACCGCCGGTCCGTATCGTAGCGGCCTAGTTCGCAGGACCGGTCCGATCGCGGGTAAGGCGATTCGGGGCGCAGGGCGGACCAGGCGTCGGACCGTGGCGGGGAATGGCGCCGAACGCTGCGGACAACGGGTCATTCGCTTCAGGGCCAGCGGGACACGCGCACAGCGGTGTCGAAGGGATGCGGTGCAGACGGTGAAGAACATCGAGGCGATCGACTTCTTCCGGGGTGACGAGCTCGTCGCGGACCCTTATCCCTATTTCCACGCGCTGCGGGAGCAGTGTCCGGTCCGCCGCGAGCCGCACCACGGCGTGGTGATGGTGACGGGCTACGAGGAAGCCGTCTCGGTGTTCCACGACTCCGACAGATTCTCGTCGTGTACCTCGGTAACCGGGCCGTTTCCCGGATTCCCGGTCCCGCTCGAGGGCCTCGAGGGCGACGACATCTCCGAGCTGATCGAGCGGCACCGTGCCGAGCTGCCGATGAGCGACCAGCTCCCAACGTTCGACCCGCCGATGCACACCGATCACCGCGCGCTGCTGATGCGGCTGATCACGCCGAAGCGGCTCAAGGAGAACGAGGAGTTCATCTGGCGGCTCGCCGACCGGCTGCTGGACGACTACCTCGCCAGCGGCGAGGGCGAGTTCATCCGCGGGTTCGCCGGCCCCTTCGCGCTGCTCGTCATCGCCGACCTGCTCGGCGTGCCCGAGGAGGACCACGAGGAGTTCACCGACCGGCTGCAGCACCGGCCGGCCGAGGGCGGCGGCGTGGGCAGCACCGGCGACCACTCGATGGAGCACTCCCCGCTGCAGTTCCTCTACGACCGCTTCACGACCTACATCGAGGCCCGTCGCCGGGAGCCCCGCGACGACGTCCTCACCGGGCTGGCCACCGCGACGTTCCCGGACGGCTCCACCCCCGAGGTCATCGACGTCGTGCGGGTGGCCGCGAACCTGTTCTCCGCCGGCCAGGAGACCACCGTCCGGCTGGTCAGCACCGCGGCGAAGCTGATCGCCGACAATCCCGGCCTGCAGCGCCTGCTGCGCGCCGAGCGCGACCGGATCCCGAACTTCATCGAGGAGACGCTGCGGCTGGAGAGCCCGGTCAAGGGCGACTTCCGGCTGGCCCGGGTGCCGACCACGGTCGGGGGGGTCGACATCCCCGCCGGCACCACGGTGATGGTCGTGAACGGGGCCGCGAACCGCGACCCCCGCCGCTTCGCCGACCCGGACACGCTCGACGTCGCCCGCCCCAACGCACGTCAGCACATCGCGTTCGGGCGCGGCATCCACAGCTGCCCCGGTGCGCCGCTGGCCCGGGCCGAGGCCCGGGCGGGAATCGAGCGGCTGCTCGACCGCACGGCCGACATCCGGATCTCCGAGCGCGTGCACGGTCCCGCGGGCGCCCGCAACTACCAGTACCTCCCGACGTTCATCCTGCGCGGCCTGACCCACCTGCAGCTCGAGTTCACGCCGGCGGCGTCCGACTCCCGGTAATGGCCCTCCCCGGTGAGAACCGGTCCCGGTGAGACCGGCCCGCGGCGTGGGTCGACATCCCGCGCGGGCCGGTAGCCGAAATTCTTCATCTCAACGACGAGGTTCGGGAGTCCGTCACCATGTTGTCGCAAGGGGCGCGCTACAGCGCCGCATCCATCGGCCTCGCCGAAGGATGGAGCCTGGACCGGCTCACGTCGCCGAGCAGACTTTTCGGCGCGAACGGATTACGCACCGGCCCGGACGGCCGCGTCTACGTGGCGCAGGTGACCGGCAGTCAGATCAGCGCACTCGACGTCGAGACCGGCCAGCTGGAGACCATCAGTGCGAAGGGCGGCGCGATCATCGCCCCCGACGACGTGGCCTTCGGTCCGCAGGGCGACCTCTACGCCACCGAGGTCATGGACGGCCGGGTGAGCGTGCGCGGCGCCGACGGCAACACCCGGGTGCTGCGCGACGATCTCCCGAGCGTGAACGGCATCACCGTCCACCAGGGTCGGCTGTTCGTCAACGAGTGCCGGGTCGGCGGTCGCCTGATGGAGCTCGACCTCAACGGCGGCGAGCCCCGCGTGCTGCTCGAGGACCTGGCGATGCCCAACGCCATGGAGGTCGGCCCCGACGGCCTCCTGTACTACCCGGTGATGGGGACGAACGACATCTGGCGGATCGACCCGGAGGGCGGCGAGCCGCAGCGGGTCGTGGGGGATCTCGGCGTCCCGGACTCGCTGAAGTTCGACCCCGAGGGCTTCATCGTCTCCACCCAGGTCGCCTCCGGCGAGGTGCTGCGGATCAACCCGCGCAACGGCGAGCGCACCGTGCTGGCCGCCCTCACGCCTGGCCTGGACAACTGCACCTTCGTCGGCGACCGGCTGTTCGTCTCGAACTTCACCGGGTCGATCACCGAGATCCTCGGTGGCGGGGCGACCCGCGAGACGCTGCCGGGCGGGCTGAACTGGCCGCTGGACCTGACCGTGGGTGAGGACGGCAACCTCTACATCGCCGACGGGACGTACTTCTACCTCCTGCGCCCCGGCGGCAAGCCGGAGACGCTCGGCATGCTCTTCTCCCCGGGCTACCCGGGCTTCGTCCGCGGGGTCACCGCGGTCGGCGCGGGCGAGTTCATCGTCACCACCTCGGGCGGGCAGGTCACCCGCTACCGGCCGGCGAGCGCGGAGAGCGAGGTGCTGGCCGACGAGCTCGACCAGCTCTACGGCGTGGCGGTCGCCCCGGGCGGCGACGTCGTGGCCGCGGAGCTCGGCAAGGGCCGCGTGCTCTCCATCCGTTCCGGCCGGGTCGAGGAGCTGGCGTCCGGGCTCAACGATCCGCTGGGTGTCGCGTTCGGCCCGGACGGCACGCTCTTCGTCTCCGAGTCGGGCGCCGGGCGGGTCGTCACGATCTCCGGCTTCCGCGTCGACACGGTGGTCGACGGCCTGGAGCAGCCGCAGGGAATCCTCGTGCGCGGCGGGCAGCTCCTCATCGTCGACGCCGGCACGAAGCAGCTGATCAGCGTCGACCTCGGCACCGGGGCCCGGCAGACCATCGCCCGTGACCTCCCGGTGGGCGCCCCGCCCGGCGTGACGCCCAAGCCGCTGCGCGGGCTGCCGCCCTTCTCCGGGCCGCAGGGCCCGTTCGCGGGCATCGCCGCCGGACCGGACGGCACGCTCTACCTATCTGCTGACGCCGAGGGCAGCGTGCTCGCGCTGCGGCGGGAGGGCTGAGGCGACATGACGAACGACTTCCTCAACCTGGACGGGCGCATCGTCATCGTCTCCGGCGCGGGCGGCGGCGGCATCGGAACCTCGGTGGCGAGCGCCGTGGCGCGCGCCGGGGCGACCGTGCTCGCGGTGAGCCGCTCCCAGGAGAACCTCGACACGCACATCGGGCCGCTGGTGAAGGAGGGGCTGCCGGTCGTGCCGGTCGCGGCGGACGCCTCGACCGACGAGGGCATCGCGACGGTGCTGAACGCGGCCTCGCGGACGGACGGCGACCTGTACGGGCTGGTCAACGTCGCGGGAGGTGCCGCCCCCGCGACGTGGATGGCGGCGACCCGGGTGACCCGGGAGGACTGGCGCGCGCTGTTCACCCAGAACCTCGAGACGATGTTCTTCTTCAGCCAGGCGGTCGCCGCCGAGCTGAAGTCGCAGGGCCGCCCCGGGTCGATCGTGTCGGTCTCCTCGATCAGCGGTATGAACACGGCGCCGTTCCACGTCGCCTACGGCACCGCCAAGGCGGGGGTGGTGGCGGCGACGCGCACGCTGGCCGTCGAGCTCGCCGGGGACGACATCCGGGTGAACGCCGTGGCGCCCGGGGTGACCGAGACCCCGTCGTCGGGCGCGTATGTGGACGCCGACCCCGACCGCGACCGCCGTGCCATCACCGCGGGCCGCCGCGGCCGCCCGGAGGAGCAGGCCGGAGCGATCCTCTTCCTCCTTTCGGACCTGTCTTCGTACATCACGGGGCAGACGATTCTCGTGGACGGCGGCCTGAACCTCAGGTGGACCCATCTGGGCGCCGACAACACGTCGCTGTTCCTGAAGGACGAGGAGTTCCGCGCGTCCCTCCTGCGCTGACGCCGAAGCGATTCTGTTTGTTTTCTGCCAGATCCCGGACCTAGGCCACACCCGAACCCGATTACCCCGTGACGCGGGTTGGAGAATGTCATGAGCGAGACTCTCGACAACATCCAGGAAACAGTTTCCACTCCAGTCGAGCCGCTGTCGGAACCGCTCGAGATCGGCGTGGAGGCGTACCTCTCCCCGGAGTACGCCCGGGCCGAACGGGACAAGCTGTGGCGGAAGGTCTGGCAGCAGGTCGGCCGGGTCGAGGAGATTCCGCGGGTCGGCGACTTCCTGACGTACGAGATCCTGGACGACTCGCTCGTCGTGGTGCGCTCGGCGCCGGACCGGATCCGGGCGTACCACAACGTCTGCTCGCACCGGGGCCGCCGGCTGGTCGACACCCCTGAGGGGGCGCGCGACGCCCGCGGCCAGCTGCGGCAGTTCGTGTGCGGTTTCCACGGCTGGCGGTACAACCTCGACGGCGAGAACACGTTCGCGGCCGAGCGCGAGGACTGGCCGTGCGGTCTGACCGACGAGAAGGCCGGGCTCAAGGACGTCCAGGTCGACACCTGGGGTGGCTGGATCTGGGTGAACCTGGACCCGGACGCCGAGCCGCTGCGGCAGTACCTGGAGCCGGCGGCGTCGCTGCTCGACCCCTTCCAGCTCGAGAACATGCGCTACCGGTGGCGCAAGTGGCTGGTCTTCGACTGCAACTGGAAGGTCGCCCTCGAGGCGTTCATGGAGACCTACCACGTGCCGTACACCCATCCGGAGTTCATGAACTTCGGGAACTTCCTGGGCTGGGCGCGGGCGCAGGGCCGGCACAGCAACATCGGGTACGACGCGCCGAAGGGCATGGAGGAGAACCAGGCGAAGCTGCGGATCGGCAGCGGCCCGGACGCCCGGCTGTCGACGATCGAGCTGCAGAACTTCACCTGGGAGAACGCGAACACCAACACCACCCGCACCCTCGTCGACGCCGCCCAGCGGCTGACCGAGGAGCTCCCGGAGGGGACGCCCCCGGGCGAGGTGCTGCAGCACTGGCTCGCCTCGGCCCGCCGGGACGACGCCGCCCGCGGGGTGGTGTGGCCGACGGTCCCCCCGGAGATCGTCGCGAAGAGCGGCACCGCCTGGCAGATCTTCCCGAACTTCCAGATCGGGCACGCGCTGAACAACATGCTCTGCTACAGCGCCCGGCCCTACGGCTACGACCCCGACAAGTGCATCTTCGAGGCCGCCGTCTACGAGCTCTACCCGGCCGGCGGGGAGCCGGAGACCAAGTGGGAGTTCACGCCGCCGGAGGACCCGGGCTGGCGCACGGTGCTGCCGCAGGACTTCGCGAACATGTCGGCCGTGCAGCAGGGCATGAAGTCGGGCGGTTTCTCCGGGCCGAAGCCTAATCCGTACCGCGAGCGCAGTGTCGTGAACCTGCACCACAACCTGGCCAAGTACATGGGAACCGGCGAGCCTCACAAACTCGCCTAGACCCAGCCTCTCCCGCGAATCCCGCCGCGGCGCCTGACGAGTGACCCGAGCACCAGCCCAGATCCGAGGAATGTGCATGCAGAACTGTGCCCCGACCGAGACGCCCGAGGTCGACCATGACGCGCTCCGGACGAAGTATCTGGGAGAGCGGGACAAGCGCCTGCGCCGTGAGGGCCAGAAGCAGTACGTGGTGACCGAGGGCGACTTCGAGGAGTTCTACGAGGCCGACCCGTACACACCGGTCGTGCCCCGGACGCCGATAGTCGAGGACATCGACGTGGCGATCTTAGGCGGTGGCTGGGCCGGCCTGGTGGCCGCGGCGCGGCTTCAGCAGCAGGGCGTCACCGACTTCCGGATCATCGATCTGGCGGGCGACTTCGGCGGCGTGTGGTACTGGAACCGGTATCCCGGCATCCAGTGCGACACCGACAGCTACTGCTACCTCCCGCTGCTCGAGGAGGTCGGCTACATCCCGAAGGAGAAGTACGCCCGGGGCGACGAGTGCCTGGAGCACGCCCAGCGCATCGGGAAGCACTTCGGCCTGTACGAGCACGCCGTGTTCAGCACGCTGGTCCGCTCGCAGGAGTGGGACGAGCAGACGAAACGCTGGAAGATCACGACGAACCGGGGCGACGAGATCAGCGCCCGGTTCGTGGTGATGTGCCAGGGGCCCTTCAACAGGCCGAAGCTGCCGGGCATCCCCGGCATCGCCGACTACCAGGGCCACACGATCCACACCGCCCGGTGGGACTACGAGTACTCCGGCGGCGACCTGCACGGCGGGCTGGACAAGCTCGCCGGCAAGAAGGTCGCGGTGATCGGGACCGGGGCCAGCGGTGTGCAGGTCATCCCGTACGTCGCCGAGACCGCCGAGCACCTGTACGTGTTCCAGCGCACCGCCTCCTCGATCGACGAACGCGGCGACGTCCCGACCGACCCCGAGTGGGCCAGCACGTTGCAGCCGGGCTGGCAGGAGGAGCGGCGGCGCAACTTCCACGCCGCGGCGTACGAGGCGTTCGCGCCGGGACAGCCGGACCTGATCTGCGACGGCTGGACCGAGATCAGCCGTAACCTGCAGGCGCAGCTGGACGCCACCAACGGCTGGGCGGCGCTGGCGGACCCGGCGAAGTTCATGGAGCTGCGCGAGCTCGTCGACTACCAGGTGATGGAGCGGCTGCGGCAGCGGATCGACGCGATCGTCGAGGACCCGGCGACCGCCGAGGCGCTCAAGCCGTACTACCGGTTCCTGTGCAAGCGGCCGTGCTTCAACGACCTGTACCTGCCGACCTTCAACCGCCCCAACGTCACCCTGATCGACGTGGCGGAGACCAAGGGCGTCGAGCGGATCACCGCGAAGGGCATCGTCGCGCACGGCGTCGAGTACGAGGTCGACTGCATCGTGTTCGCCAGTGGCTTCGAGATCACCAGTGACCTCGACCGCCGGCTCGCGATCCACCCGTACGCCGGCCGCGAGGGCCGGTCGCTCTACGAGCACTGGGTCGACGGGTACCGCACCCTGCACGGGATCATGACCCACGGCTTCCCGAACCAGTTCTTCACCGGCTACATCCAGGGCGGCGTCACGGCGGCCGTGCCGGCGATGTTCGAGCAGCAGGCCGTGCACATCGCCCACATCATCTCCGAGACCCTCGCCCGTGGCGCGGTGACCGTCGAACCCACCTTCGACGCGCAGGAGGGGTGGGTCGCGGCGGTCCGGGCCGCGGAGATCGACAACACCAACTTCGCGCGGGAGTGCACGCCCGGCTACTACAACAACGAGGGCGAGCAGCAGATCCGGTCGGTCCTCGGCGACCCCTACTGGGCCGGCTTCTACGCCTTCGGCGAGCTGCTGCAGGAGTGGCGCGACTCAGGCGATATGGCGGGGCTCGTCCTCGGCAAATGACGACCACCCGCCTGCTCACCCATGTCGCGAGAGGACCATTGAATGTCTGAGGCCACACTGCCCGCAGCCCGGTTCGATGACCGGGTAGCCGTGATCACCGGTGCCGGCCGGGGGCTGGGGCGCGCGTACGCCCTGCTGCTCGGCTCGCTGGGCGCCAAGGTCGTCGTCAACGACCCGGGCGGCAGCATGAGCGGGGAGGGCCTCGACACCGGCCCCGCCGAGCAGGTCGTCCAGGAGATCATCGCCGCCGGCGGCGAGGCCGTCGCCTCCACCGACTCGGTGGCCACGGCCGCGGGCGGCCAGGCGATCATCGACACGGCGATCGACAGCTTCGGCCGGATCGACATCCTCATCCACAACGCCGGGACGCACCGCCCGGCGCCGCTGGCGGAGATGACGTACGAGGACTTCGACGCCGTCCTGGACGTCCACCTGCGCGGGGCGTTCCACGTCGTGCGGGCCGCGTTCCCGCTGATGGTCGCGGCGGGGTACGGCCGGATCGTGCTGACCTCCTCGATCGGCGGGCTGTACGGCAACGCCGGGGTCGTCAACTACGGCGTGTCCAAGACCGGAATGATCGGGCTGTCGAACGTGGCCGCGCTCGAAGGGGCCGCGTCGGGCGTGAAGAGCAACATCATCGTCCCCGCCGCGATCACGCGGATGGCGGAGGGGATCGACACCTCGGCCTACCCGCCGATGGGGCCGGAGCTGGTGGCTCCCACCGTGGGCTGGCTCGCGCACGAGTCCTGCTCGATCACCGGGGAGATGCTGACCTCGATCGCCGGCCGGGTGGCCCGCGTCTTCATCGCCGAGACCCCGGGCGTGTACCAGCCGTCCTGGACGGTCGAGCAGGTCGGGGAGCAGCTCGAGACCATCCGCGACACGAGCGACCCCTGGATCCTGCCGGTCGTGCCCTCGGCGCACGTCGACCACATCGTCAACAGTTTCGCGATGGCCGCGAAGGGCGCCGCGAACGCGTCCTGACCACCGCACCACCCGCACCGCACCACCGCACTGACGCAGCACCGCAGACACGGACCAGCGCACACCCGGATCGGAAGGGGGATGGGAAACCGTACCGCGGGCCGGTACCGGCGTTCCCTGACTACCAATGGCGGTAAAAGTCTACGAGCGCATCCTCCAGTTGTTCGAAGCCGAGGGAATCAAGACGATCTTCGGTATTCCCGACCCGAACTTCGTGCACATGTTCCACCTCGCCGAGGAACGCGGCTGGACCGTGGT